>JARUKZ010000003.1 GCA_029688955.1 Chitinispirillales bacterium ANBcel5
GATCTTACCGGTAGCGTTTTATACCTTCCCGATAAACGTTTTATTCCTTCCGACAACCGTATCGTTTGTCCCGGTAACCGTTCCGGTTTTCCTGTGTGGGTATAAATGGTTCAGGAGGCGAAATAATTAGAAAGCCTGCTGGCATTCTGGCCATATTGAGCTTGGGGTCGATAGACGTTTTAAGACAGATCTGCTTCTCCTAAGTGCTCTTTGCGTTTAGCGCTTCTGATCTTGTATAAACGTTCTGTAAAACCGCCCTGTTTTTCGAAATCTATTGCAAGGCGTTCGACCTGACGGTCAAGGAGATATGTGGCCAGGTTCAACAAAGATAGTGCAGCATTGGCAGCAAGACAGGCAGAAGACAAGGGTGAGCACGGACTGGCACTGACGTACGCCGCGGCTTGATTTTCATCATCAGTTTTTAGCGTCTGTTGGTGTCCATGCTTGTCAGTGGACCTTTTTTTTCCTGTGCCACCCAAACCTGCACCTCTTCCAGGGTTTTACAACGTAACTCTTTAAATCGCACCAGTGCAGGGTGCTGTGGTGATAGTTTTGGGTGTTTCCTCTGCCTCAAAAAGTCCTCATAATCCAGTGTTAACTCCTCCAGACTTGCCCGCGCAACCTGCGTCAGCTTAATCTCAAACTTTTTTGATGTAGCACTGGCCTGAGAGCCCTCTGCAATGTTTTGAACACCACTTTACGAGTCGAGGGGTGGCCCCCGAACGTGAGCTGTGAAACATTAAAAGTAAACCTAACTCAGGTCCCCGAGCGGAGCCGAGGGGTTAGTTTACGGTATCCACCATGTTTGGGTATTAGCTCGCTCATTTTCTAACTCTTATACCAGCAGGTTTATTTTCCTGGTCCCGTAGGGACGACATATACATATATGAAGATATGTGTTGTCCCTACGGGACAAGGAATTCTACCATGATTGTTTAACTATAAATATACGGTCCCTACGGGACCACAAAAAATTGGCGTATTTGCGACCAAACTACCACCTATTCCACCAAACCCCTCACTCCTACGCGGCAGGGCAGGACGGAAGGATAGACAATGGCCGAGGAGGAACGACGAGCCTGGAGAACATTGTGCCCGGATGGGTAGGGCCGATCCGAGTCTTCGAGGGTGCCGCCCTGATTAGCTTTGAGCTTTGAGCAGTGAGCTTTGAGCAGGAAAAATTAGCTTCAGCACCCTAAAGATCCTCATACACCACTTCCTTAAAAATCACCGTAGAATTCTGAAGCCTCTTATAGGTCCTGAATTTGTGATACAAATCGCGGGTGGTAAAAACAAGCATCGATATCGCTTCCCACAGAAAAACCCAGCCACCCACATACAACCCTTCCACTATAATTGTCGGGAAAATCCCGATTTCAAGCTCTTGGGGATAAGTAGTGGCCGCAAGAAGAAATAAAAAGCCCGCGAGTATAAAAAGAAAGATCCTTTGATTGGTATTTTTGAGCTCCTTTTTGGCCAAATACCGCTCATACGTGAATCCATTGTGCAGTCCCCGTTTAACCTGCTTCTCCCGCTGCTCCTCTCTTTTCCCTTCAGGAATGGAAAAACAAAGAGTCAGGGGGTATCTAAAGGGGATATCATCTGAGCTTTCTTCCAGATAAAAAATCAAATCGGGGTCAAGGTCTCTTAACTTAAAAGGCGCAGGGTCCCATTCATTAAAGATATCAGAGTAATGATCGAGGGCGATCTCTACAATGTATGATCCACTGGACTGATCAAAATCGTACACTTCACTGAAAACGCCCTGATGTTTGAGACTTGGCATAACTCAATAACTCGCTCTGAAATCCATTCACTGTAGGTCTGCTATACCAACTCATAACTGCTAAAACTATGCCTTTGACCGTAAACGGAGGGAGGTTATCTTGGGTTCCAGCTCTGACTCGACCCTAAGATGGCGGCCACAAAAACCATCATACCTATAGCAAAACGCACCTGACTTCGGTGATCAAACTCTCTTTTAACCAGGCGAAGTCTCTGAAGTTCAGCGGTATCTATGACCACAGAGTCAGAAAGCACCGCCGCGGTATCGGGGTGGTCTTTTGCACTGTCTGCAACAGTATAAGCAGCCGTAGCGGCTACCCCTTTATGAGTTGCGGAATCAGCCGCTTGTGCCTCTTCTTCTCTCTCTGCAGCAGATGCCCTTTCTTCTGACATCCGGTCTCTTCTGGCGGATGGCAAGATCCCGTATGAGGGATAAGCCATTAGTAATACCATAATTAAAACAACAAATTTCATCTTACCCCAGCAAATTTCTAAGGATTGTACTTACCTCTTTTGGGTTTGCTTTTCCTCTGGTAGCTTTCATCACCTGTCCCATAAAAAAGGAGGTAAGTTTTTTCTCTCCATCTTTATAGCGCTGCACTTCCCCGGGATTGGCATCAAGCACCTTTTGTACTTCAGACTGAAGCGCACCGGTATCGGAGACCTGCTCAAGCCCCTGCTCTTTAACCACCGTCGCGGCATCCTTGTCTTCGCTCTCCATCAACTGAAGAACCTTTTTTGCGGCTTTTGCCGATATACTACCCTTTTCAATCAGTTTAATTAGATCCCCCAGCCTCTGTGCGGACACATTCAGGGAAAAGGGACCCCCGACCTTCTTTTCATTTATAATACGCATTATATCGCCCATTATCCAATTAGCTGAAGCTTTAGGCTCAGAAGAAGCAGCAACAGTTTCTTCATAATATTGGGCCAGACCGGCACTCGATGTAAGGATATCCGCATTGGTTGCATTCAAACCATAGCTTTCCATAAAACGGTGACGCTTTGTGGCAGGTAACTCCGGAAGCCTGGTTTTAAGCTGTTCAACCCATGGAGTTTCGATGATCAGTGGCATAAGATCGGGATCGGGAAAGTAACGATAGTCGTGTGCATCCTCTTTGGTGCGCATGGGAACAGAGCGGTTTTTCACCGGATCCCACAGAAATGTTTGCTGAAGAACAGTGCCACCGGATGACAACACCTCTTTTTGCCTGGCAGCCTCGTACTCCAACGCTTTCTCCAGATTCCTGAAACTGTTCATATTCTTGATTTCCGTTTTGGTGCCAAGCTTACTCTCCCCCTGAGGCCGTATAGAGATGTTTGCGTCACAGCGCAAACTCCCCTGCTCCATATTACAGTCGCAAATCTGAAGGTACTCAAGGATTTGCTTTAATGAAGTCAGGTAAGCGTATGCTTCTGCCGGGCTTCTCATATCGGGCTCGGAAACAATCTCTATGAGCGGAGTTCCGCACCTGTTCACATCGAAGAGTGAATCGATATCCTGATCATGAATCAGCTTCCCGGCATCCTCTTCCAGATGTACGCGGGTGATGCCTATCATCTTTTCCTCACCATCCACAGTGATGGGAAGTGTTCCCGGACCACACACCGGAATTTCATACTGAGAGATCTGATAGCCTTTGGGCAGATCCGGATAAAAATAGTTTTTTCTGGCAAATACAGATTTTTCGTTGATACCGCAGTTTAAAGCCAACCCGATCCTAACAGCCATCTCTGCAGCACGACGATTAAGCACAGGTAATGCTCCGGGAAGTCCGAGGCACACAGGACAGCCATGGGTATTTGGTGGATCACCAAAAGGAGTAGTGCAGCCGCAGAAAAGTTTTGTTTTGGTCAGAAGCTGAGCATGTACTTCAAGGCCTACAACTATTTCATAATTCATTACTTATCCTCCGGAGCTGTTCTATGCTGTTCGATCAGTTTCTAACAACCTGTCCCTGAAACCCGGCCTTCTTTAGAGACTGATCCAGAAACCTCTGCGCTTCCTCAGGTGAACTGAATAACCCGGCACGCACTCTGTATATTGTAGTATTATCAACCGTAGCTTCTGCAATTTGTACGTGTTCGAAATCTTCATTTAGCTTTTCACGTATCTTTATTGCATTCTCCCTGTCACCAAAAGCACCAACCTGTACGGTATAAGCACCCAATGATCTATTGAATTTTAGATCACCTTGTTCCAGTATATTCTTTTGTGCCAGTGTTTTATTGATGCTTTCAACTTCGCTGTCCAACCCAAGCTCCTTGGCACAAAATAGCCTTGCCGCAAGTATGGCAATTTTTACAGGGGAATCCGCCTCAACCTCCCCGGCTTTAAGCAATTTCTGGCGGGCCTGCTTGTAATCATTTTCATCTATTAGAAGGTAAGCCAGATGAAGCAACGCTCGTTTTGATACATCCTCCCCGTGCTCAAGAGAGAGTGTGTGCCAGATATTTGCAGCTAACTCTGTGTTGCCATCAAGAGCAGAAGAGAGTGCCCAGCGATGGCGGGTGAAAAAGTCGGGAGTTATTTTGCCTGATCGTTGATACAGATTGGCAGCACGCTCCCACTCACCTTTTGAAAATGCATGATCTGCCAGTAACTTAAATGCTTCAGCTCGAACCCGGGCTGGCACCTCTTGTTCAGAGCTGAGGGAATCATAGAGCGAAAGCGCGTCAGCAGCACCAAGCGTTCTTGCGTAGAGAAGCCGTGCTTCCGCGTTTAGTGGATCGTTGCCAAGAACCTGCTTAAAAATTTCCTGTGCTTTTGAGATCTCACCTGCGTTTAAATAGTGCTCTCCATTAGTGAGAGGCTCTCCCGTTACATAAAGAGATAGTGAGAGCAGCAGAAGAACGGTTTTATTTGCGAACTTAGTAATCATCAATGCTTTATGAGATGAAAGGTTAATACGTCATTTCTCGCTCTGATTGTTTGCTTCACCATTTTCTCTGGCTGGATTGGCCCTGTTTTGCTGCTGATTTTCTTCTTGTTGAGGGCTTTCTTCCTTTTTTTCTTCCTCTTCCTCTTCAGAAGTACCCTTGTAGGTCTTAAGTTCAGCCATAACTTCCCTGAGCTTCAACTCCAGGGCCTTGATGCGCCTGCTTTTCTTACGCAGTCCGGCCTGTCCGGTAAGATAGTAATATCCGGCGATAAGAAACCCTATCAAAAGACCGATGGCAAAGGCAGAAACAACATAAACATAGATTGGAATACCGGGAGTAGTGTACCATAAGAGCTTCATAGGCACAGTCAGTGCGAAGGGTTCCTGGATAAAGGTAAAGATAACTATCCAGGCTATGATAAAAGCTAATACAAATACCGCTATCCATTTGGAGATTTTCACAAGCTATATCCTTTCCGCGATTAAGGTCATACCGCTGCTACGAACTACCCTGGCCTTTAAAATCATTCCTGCATCAATGTCCTTGCAAGCAAGAAGTACCCTTTTACAGCCTTTATCCTGTCCGATCCACATTCTGTCCCGCTTCTCCTGACGTCCGCTCACAAGTACATCAATTTCTTTGCCAACACTTTGAGCATAGATTTTTCTGGTGATTTCAGTCTGAAGGTCTATAAGGGCCCTGAGCCTCTCACCTTTTTGTTGCTCTGTTATGCTCTCAGAAAGCTTTGCCGCTGAAGTACCCTGCCGTGGAGAGTAAGCAAACATAAACGCCTGCGTATACCCAACTTCACTTGCAAGCGAAAGCGTTTCCTCAAACTCTTTATCCGTTTCTGAGGGAAATCCTACCATTATATCGGTGGTGAGATCAGCATGGGGAATATGTTTTCTGATCAGATCGATAAGAGAAAGATAGTGCTCTCTTGTGTACCCACGATTCATCAGTGAAAGTACCCTGTTGGATCCGGCCTGAACCGGCAAGTGGATATGTGAGCATAGTGAAGGTATACGGGCGAGTGTTTTTATCAGCTTTTCGGTGCAGTCTTTGGGATGGCTTGTAGTGAAACGTATCCTCTCAAGTCCATCAACTGCCGATACCATCTCAAGAAGATCCGGAAAATCTATCCCCTTATAATCATAGGAATTAACGTTTTGGCCAAGAAAGGTAATCTCTTTTATCCCTTGGGCCACCTTTTCCCGAACCGATTTTTCCACCAGTTCTGCCGGCACCGACATCTCCGATCCCCGCACATAGGGTACTATACAGTAGGAGCAGTAGTTGTCACACCCCCGCATCACCGGAACAAAATCGGTCACACTGTTGGTGGCAAAAACAGAGGTTTGGTCGTTAGAATCACCAAAGATCTCTTCAACGACCTCATCGACGCGATCCATCTGTTTCGCACCGATTACTCTTTTAACCCCGGGAACTTTCTTTTTCAGGTCTTCTCCAACTCTTTCTGCCATACAGCCGGTGACCCACAGCTCTCTGTCACCCGACTTACACAGGGCGCTCAGTTCGGCTATGCGTGAAACAGCCCGTTTTTCGGCATTTTCGCGAACGCTACAGGTATTAACAACTATCAGATCCGCTTCATGGGGCGTACTCGTAAGTATAAAACCTTTTTGAGATAAGAGCTGAAGAAGAGTATCTGAGTCTGCCACATTCATCTGGCAACCAAAAGTCTGAAAAAATACAGAAGGCATTTATATCAATTGTCTCAAAAAAAGTGAATGAATTACATACTAAGGTAAACTATTGAAAATTACTATTTGCGGGCTCCAAATTGCGACTTTTATACTGTATGGCCGGTAAAAGTTTCTGCGCCCAAGAGCCGCCCTAAACTTCCGCTGTTGTACCATCAATACCCCGTAGGATTCCTGGCCCCACGTTCTCCCAAGAGAACAACGATTCACCATACATCCCATTTCTTCTGTGCATATCTGCTCTGAAAGCATATATTACCCTAAAGAGCCTCTGGGAAGAATCATTGAATAGTTTTAAGCAAGCTATGTTACAATTTTTCCAGAGAACACTCAAAGGGGCCTTTAAACAACCTGAGCAGGAAACAGTAACTCATGGCCGACATTTTTAAATATCAGAACTTTCGTGACTATCTTAAAGCCTATTATGAGGAGCAAAAGGCAGCTAAGAAGGCATTTTCCTACAGAAGCTTCTCACAGCAGGCTGATTTTAGCTCACCATCATTTATATACAACGTCATTGAGGGGCGACGCAACCTCACCAAAACCAGCATTGTTAAGCTTTCACGCGCTATCGGTCTCACACGGGAGGAAGCTGATTATTTTGAGAACCTGGTTTTCTTTAACCAGGCCAAAACAGTTATCGATAAAACCACCTTCTATAGCAGAATCGCAGAGATGAGAAGGTCGATCGATATAGAGATAGTCACCAAAGAGCGGTATCAATATTTTAGTGACTGGTATCACAGCGTAATCAGAGAAGTTGTGGCATTCTATGACTTTAAAGACGATTATACCAAACTTGGATCTTTTCTCACTCCCGCCATAAGCGCAAAGCAGGCTCGTGATTCGGTCCGGTTGCTTGAAAAGCTTGGATTTATAGCTAAGCAGAAGAATGGTTGCTACGCACAGGTAAATAGCGCCATAGCCGCAAAGCCTTCAGCGGTTGAATCTTTTCTGATAGAGCGATTTCAAATGGAGATGCTTCAGATGGCACTTCGATCGTACCAAAAGATACCACTTTCAGACCGTATGTCTTCATCTACTACCTTCTCTGTATCAAGAGAAACGTTTGAGCTTTTCAAACAAAAAGCTCGTGATTTTAGAAGAGAACTTGCTGAAATCGCTAAACTCGACTCATCACCGGATTGCGCCTATCAATTTACAATGAATCTGTTCCCTCTCAGCCGGAGTGTTAATAATGATAAGTAGAAAAAAAATGCTCTGGTTTTTCGCGGCTTTGATTACCACTTTTTTTGCCTGCACTGAATCCCCTACTGTAGCCGGTGGGTCATCTGATACCGAATTAAGTGGTGCTGTCATTGTGGGAAAAGCTGTAGACTCAAGGGGCACTCCCTATGTTGATGCAGATGTTAAACTGAGGAAACATTTCTACCTGTCTCAATCCGGTTATCGAAATGAAAGTCAAAGCGTTCGTAATACATTAACCGACAGCCTTGGGAGTTTCAGCTTCGACTCGGTTGACCATGGATACCACGTTATTGAAATATCAAACGACGGCGATTCAAGTAGTATTTTCAGAGATATCGAAGTCAAACCAACCGATTCATTTGTGGAACTTAAAACAGATACGTTACGTCCCAATGCATTTGTCTCCGGGTCTATTGAACTGATGTCAAGAGTTCCTGTTCGTGGGGTTGGTGCAATAGTTGAAGTATTTGGTCTTGAACGCTCTGTTAAAACCGACCCCTATGGACGCTTTATCCTTGCATTACCAGAAGGCACATACAGATTAAATATCAGCGCGGATACTACTGGTTTTCATGAACTTGAACTCTTGCTGGATGTCATAGCCGGTGAATACAAAAACATCGGACACTTCAGATTACACCAGAAAAATTTATCACCCTGTTCAGATTACGAATGCGATGCATTTGTCATACGCTCTATTCTTGATAAAGCGGGATATGAGTCCATAGAAATTGATTCGATTGCAGAGGTTCGTCACGAAAGGATTGTGGAAGTTTCGCTCAGGGGACTTGATCTGGGTGGAGGCATTGAAGATCTCTCAAGACTTAGTTATCTTGAGGTAGTAGATCTTGGAAACAACAACTTATCTCATGAATCACTTGTCTTTATAAACCACCTTTGGAGACTTACAGAACTTAAGCTTGATTCTAATCGTCTCCAGGAACTTCCTTTTACCATAGATCAGCTAACCGGGCTTCAATTATTGGACATTAGCAATAATGAGCTTAGCACATTGCCGTGGTTTATTACAAACATTAAACCTGAAACGTTTCTTGGATTGTCTGGAAACAACCTTTGTTTTCTACCATTTCACATTGAAAATTGGGCAGACACTTATGATCCGGGGTGGCGCAACACTCAGTACTGTTCTTATATGTTTTGAATAAATAACAAATACAAACATGTTAAAATACCTCATTGAAAGACTGGTGAAAAATATCAGCCTTACGGGGATTCTATACCCTGAAATGAGAGTACAATGATAGTTTTGTGACTTTTTATAACAGGGATAAGTAACAGAATTAAAGTAATCAAACCGAAAAATTGAGGGAGGTAGACAGGTGTGTCACATTAAACAAAAGAGTATGTGGGGAATATTCTTTATTCTTCTTTTTACCAACACTTACGCTTCAGAGGTTGAACCGGGTTATGTACTGTACACCTCTGCTTTGGGAGCAACAACGACCTACCTTATGAATATGGAGAAGGAAGTAGTGCACACCTGGACCCATCCCCGCAGCGGTGGATACTCTGTTCATCTTCTGGAAAACGGTAATCTTCTTCGGCCAATGGAAGCACCGCAGGGTCCGGGGTTAAACGGAGCTGCTGCATCGGGTGTCATTCAGGAGATCGATCCTGATGGAAACATAGTGTGGGAGTTTGAATACAGAACTGACGATTTTGTTCTGCACCATAACCTTGTCCCAATGCCAAATGGAAATATACTGGCAGTTGCCTATGAGAGGATACCCGGAGCGGAAGCAGAACAAGCAGGGATAAATGTACGAGCGATTGATATGTGGAACAGACAAATTCTTTCGGAGAAAATCATTGAAATTGACCCTACCGCTCCTGCGGGTTCTGAAATAGTATGGCAATGGCGTTTGTTTGATCACCTTGTACGTCAGGAAAACGCAGCTGATCATCCTACACTTTTCAGCACTGATTTAGGTATGGATGGTAACCGGTTTCCGGGATTCAATGACTGGATGCACTTAAATGGATTGAGCTATTGTCCGGTAAATGATCAGGTGATTTTTTCCTCCAGGTACTTTAGTGAGATCTATGTAATAGATAAAAGCACCACAACAGAGGAAGCTGCTACCGGCAGCGGTGGCAGAACGGGAATGGGGGGAAGGATTCTTTATCGTTGGGGAAATCCTCAAAATTACGGTGCACCGGGGGAAAAACAGCTTGATGTGGTGCATTCTCCAAAATTTATACCTCCGGGATATCCTGGTGAGGGGAATATCATACTGTTCGAAAACGGGGTTGATAGGCGCCAGTCTCAAATCCTTGAGATCACTCCCCCTGTAAGAGACGACGGTACGTATGAGTACAATGAGCATACTGGTTTTGGGCCAGGTGAACCGGAGTGGGTCTATACAAAATCAGGTTTTCACTCCCCGCTTATGAGTAGTGTTCAACGTTTGAAGTGTGGCAATACTTTTACCTGTGAATCTGAGCCTGGAAGAATGAGAGAGATAGCTCCCGATGGAACGGTTTTGTGGGAATATGAATTTGGCCAGATGGTATCCAGAGTTTTAAAATATCCTGTAGATTATTCGGGAATCATTACCCTATTAGACCTGGAACCCATTCCGGATGATAATGATTCTATACCAAATGATGTTGACACCATTCCGGATAACAGAGATACCATACCAATCAAAGCAACACAACTACAGCGAAGTGCCATTAACGCGCCTTCAATAGCGCGAAAAAGTGGTCGTATAGAATTCTCTAACATAAAGAATATGAATGTGAGTATTCACTCCCTTAGTGGGAAACTAATCTACTCCACTTCTGCAAGTAATGAAGTACACACTGTACTTACAAACAGTTTTTCTGAAGGGCTCTATATCACCAGCATCACTGACCGCGAGGGAAGAATAATCGCGTCAGGAAGAATAACACTAATACATTAAATTCTTCAACTTTTATGAAGGTAGAAAAGGGATATCGCTATGTTTAAAAAACTTTCATTTCTTTTAACACTACTACTGTTTATACCGTTAAGATCACAAGAGGTGAACATCTCCGGAACTATTGTCGATGACAACGCGGAACCAGTCACCGACGCATTGGTTATGCTCAAAAACAATCCTGATTTAAAGGCATACTCCAATGAAGTAGGGGCCTTCCTTTTATCTGATAATGTTTCAAGTGTATCTAACAGCTTAAACGCGCGGGCCCGGTCTTTTAATGTCGCGATAAGTAACAATATCCTTTCCGTAGAAGCACCGTCCTATAAGGGGGAGCTAAGGATGGACATCCTTAAAACAAACGGTGCTGTAGCCTACTCCGCATCAACTCAAAACCAGGCAACAGCTGTTTTTAGTCTTCCTCGTTTGTCTCAGGGACTATATCTTTTACGATTGACTACCCCCCAAAAGTCCGATGTGGTAAGAATGGTCAATCCCGGTTCAGGCTCTCCCTATCTCTCCGCCAATGGTAGAAGGACCATTTCAGGATCAAACAGACAGGCCCAATCGGCAGAACCTGATGATACACTTATGATATTTGCCGGAGGATACAGAAATTACAGTATTCAGCTTTCTACGGTTCATGAGCCAAATGATTTAACAGTAACACTCACCCGATCAAACCCCTGGATCCCTGCCGAAGAGCTAATGTACTCCGGTAACCAGGTAAAGATAATGGCAGATGGATACGATTTTGAAATGGGACAACCCTACCCGGAAATCATTGAGTACTCATCCGATTGGGAGCAACCCGTCCGCACAGTTACATTTAATTACGATTTTTGGATGGACACTGTTGAGGTAACTCAGAGGGAATATGAAGAGATCATGAGAGCTGCTTATGATGACTATCAGACACCGCACTGGAACGCTACCTATGGCTTGGGAGATGATTATCCGGTTTACACTGTAACAGCTCACGACGCGATGCTTTTCTGTAATGCCAAAAGCAAACTGGAGGGGTTGGATACTGTTTACTCCTACTCCTCCATCGGTAGAACACCTGGTTCTATGAGCCAACTATTCGATCTTGAAACAGACTATTCTAAAAACGGGTACCGTTTACCCACTGAAGCAGAGTGGGAATACGCGTGCAGAGCTGGCACCTACACCGATTTTTACTGGGGTAATATTTCTCAGGATATAGAAGATCCTGAAATCGATAATCATGCGGTATGGAGAAATAATTCCTGGGACTTAGGATCGGAAGGAACATCCTATGGGACATTTCCGGTCGCGAGCAAACCGCCAAACGATTATGGGCTGTATGATATGTCCGGTAATGTATCGGAGTACGTGGGAGATTTCTTTGAGGAGTACCCGTGGGGTGATGATACAGATCCAACCGGACCTGCAGATGGAGTGTTTCATGGTCTGCGTGGTGGCAATTGGGGCAATAGCGCATTTTATCTGCGCTCATCCAACCGGGAGTTTATGGCACCGGATTACGAATATTATTTCATAGGGTTCAGAACTGTACGCAGAGCGGACTAGTTGTAATTCAATGTAAGGGGTTTCTAACATGTTAAAGATTGTTATTGCTATACTTTTAACAGGTATGGCTATTAGAACACTTGCAAATACTGTCGATTCTACAGAGATCCTTTTTGATGAAGAGCAGGTGTTTAACTATGAAATACAATTCTACACACCCGATTGGTCTGATTCCATGGATTACTACATGGAAATAATGGGTGGAGAGTATATGCCCGCACGGTTCATAAGTCGGTTCGATGACGGAGACAGTATTGTTCTGGAAAATGTTGGGGTGCGTTATAAAGGCAATTCATCCTATACGTTTTCCAGACATTCTGTCAAACGTCCTTTAAAAGTTAAATTTGATAAGTTCGTTGATCACCAGTACTATTTTGGATTAAAGAGGCTAAGTTTTCATAACGGTGTTCTTGATCCAAGTTTTATGCGGGAAAAAATAAGTTATGATATTGCCCGGGCTTATATGCCTTCCCCAAGAGTATCGTATGCAAACATAAGCATCGAAGGCGAACTGATTGGCTTTTATATCCAGGTCGAACAGGTCGATGACCAGCTAATTACAAGATATTATGAAGATGACACCGGCCGACTGTTCAAAGCCGGTAATGATGGAGCTTTTATGACCTTCTCTGTTGACGCATTTTCCAATTTCGACAGAAAAGAAGGTAGTAACGATTGGTCCAATTTTATCGACATGATGGATAAACTTAATAATACCAGTGATGAAGAATTTGTTGAAGTGATAAGTGAAGTGCTGGATCTAAAAAGCTGTATTACGCATTTGGCCTACACTATGGTGCTGTCTCATTTCGATAGTTATACCGGATCAGGGAGAAATTTTTACCTCTATGAAAATCCTAAATCAGGACGTTTTGAAATACTACCGTGGGATCTTGACCAGTCATTTGGTGTCTATACCAACAACTGGGATGTTATCAATGCAGACATAGTCGATATTTCAAATCTCGATCAACGACCACTCAACCGAAGAATCATAGAAAACGATTCTCTGAGAAACGTCTATTTTGATTTTCTTGAAAGGATGCTGAATGAAGCAGCAAATCCTGAGCAAATTGCCGCAGAGGCAGACAGGATAAAGGAGCGAATAAAAGAACATGTTAAAAACGATCCTAACAAATTCTACACGTATGAGGATTTTTTAACCAATATAGAAGAAGATCTTGTGGTGCAATCAGGCCCAAGGAGAAGGGTTTTTCCTGGGATAAAGTCTTTGAGCGCTCAAAGAGCGGAATCAATTCTTTCGCAAATAGAACACTACCGCGCGACATCTGTTGTTAAAAACAAAAAACCGGATAATCTACATCAAATGGCAATCCGTGCTGCAGGAAACAAGCTTTTACTTAGTTATTCTGTAAAAACCGACGCTAAGCCGGTTACTTTAAATGTGTACAATGCCAGAGGGAGCCTTATTGATTCCAGATATTTAGGTTTAAGAAACAGAGGACAGCATACAACCTCGATCTCTTTAGAGCAAAAAGCCGCAGGATTCTATGTTGTACAGCTAAATTTTGGAGACAAGACTCAGTCCAGATCTTTTATTATGCGCAGGTAAAACTGATATCATTATCATAATTCAGGCAATTATAGCTTATATGGAATATTTATTATTGCTGATTATTGCTAATATGCCAAATTTAATCAGCCATAGGCTCTGAATTTAATTATTTTAACCCACGATGTGGTATTTTTAACTATTGCTGTTTCATTTATAGAAGGGATTCAAGTAATGTCTCGATTTTTCATGGGTAGTATTTGTGTAGCTCTAACTACTATTATTATTGGTTGTGGAGGAAGTGCACCAAGTCCGGTCAATATTGAATCGAAGGGGACTTTTGCGCTGGTCAGTTTTTCTTTGCATAATTCTATTGTAGAAAGAGGAAAAGAAGCCGATTCTGGTCCGGGCCTTCTTCAAGATAAGGAAAACTACTATGGTGACCACATGGTTGCTCTTGAGGATATGATGGATCAGTTTTTTGATAATAAAAGGGAAATTTTCATTAGTGTACCTTTTATTGGTTTGAACGCAATCACAGAAAATGAATATTACGCAAATGAAACAAAACATGTCCCCAGAATGGTGATGGGTAGAAATATCGCTCCAGGGGCAAATATGCTCACAGCACGCGAAATTAACTACGTTTCTCCTTACGATAGCGATAAACTGGACAACCTTGCTGAGGAACTTGGAGCTGATGTTTTGGTGATGGTTGAAAACAATGCAGAATTTTACCTGAGTGGGGGACTCGGTTTAAGTGTAGGAAATCTTAATGTTGGCGGTGGCGCAGGAACCCTAAACCTTAAGACACGGGTGATTTTTTACGAGCCAGGCCAGGGAATCATTGTTGATAATACATTCTCTAACGATAGTGATGAAAAAATCCCTATGATACAGGGTACAGTAGACACAAAGGATTTTCCACGGTGTATTGCTCCTGCTATGCAATTAAACATTGCCGATATGAAATCCTTTTTTATCGAGCAAAAAGAAAAGGCTCTGGAGCTGGAAACGCAGGAATTGTAAATTTTCCTTTTTTTGGTTAATAGTGAAGGGTCACTATTAAGTATGTATACTATAGTGACCCTTAAAACCCTCTTACCCCACCATCGGTGAGCATTTACTGTGTGTGTCATCGGTTTTTACCACATCTCAATCAAAAAGAATGCTCTGCTCCGGGGAGATCGTAAAGTTCATCACATATCTGGCTTTATCAGATTGGCAATCAGGCTCCAATTCATCCAGAGAAACGATATACCCCAATACGCTTATCGTTCTTTTATCAAACGTTTCCAATACCAGTTGCTCAGAAGTGCCGCAGAGTATGCAACCATCAGAAAGCCGAAGGCTTAAACCTCCTTACGGTTCAGAACGGAGTGGCAACTGGATATAGCCGAAGGGATAAATAGTCTAATCCCTGAGCAAACGAACGGAGAAACCCACCCTTTTAATGCGGTCAAACTGCCCAGACCCCCGTGCATGCGGGCATGGTATCGGGGAGTGCTGGACCCCAACTTTTCGTGGAGTATTCCCTCCCGTTTTCAGACGAGATTCTTATCTTTACTCCCCTACCCTTTTTTCAAATTCTTTAAACTTTTCAGGTTGGTTTTCAATTTTTGCCCATCTGCGGATCTCGTTCATATTCACCTTATTCATTTGGCATATCAGCATTGCTTGTTCAAGACATTGTGCATCATTACCATAAAAATAGCCCGCAAGCCTGTCCTTTACAGAATCAGTCGGGGAGAGCAGTGAGAGATTGCCTGTTATCAAATTTAATTCAACTGGTTTTATCTGAGACTGCTCCCCGATACCAAGCGGCCCGGGCGGAAATTCAACTGAATAAGCGACTGATTCATTGATAAAAATTCTCCCCTCTTTCTCAAAACCAAGTGCAGTCATGACTTTGTTGATAATTTCATCATTCTGATGCCAGAAATAGTTCACCACAAAATCAAGATCACCTGTGACATATTTCTCATTGCTGTAGATTTCGGCGCATGCCCCACCTGACAGTGTCGCCTTCAATCCTTCTCTGTTTAGATTCTCACAAATTAATGCAGCAAGCTCCCGTATTGAAAGGTTTTCTATGTTTTTCATTTTAAGCGGAGTCCTTCTGAATATCCCCGAGATATCTGACAGGTTTGCCTTTCGCCCTTGGCCGACGGCGGTTGTACAGAAGTTTCTCTTTCCATTGTGGCGGGTAAGCATCTACAATCTTCAAAAGAAGTGCCGTTAGCTCTTTACGAAGAAAAAATCTGGGGTTCATGCTGTAAACAATTGTTTTACCGTATGGATTTGCAATCAACACACCATCGGCTTCAAGCCTGTTTAGTTCCCGCTTTATCGGCCGGTCCGGGCAACCCCAGAATTCTATTATTTCGCCAGCATACCCTTTTTCCCGTGCGGCAATGAAAGTAAGGATGCGTTCCCTGCTGAGTGATCCAAATAGAGATTTCATAATTCCCTCATATTCAAAAAGGTCAATTATTAACCCATATAGGTTACAATATAACCTTAAAATTACGGGTGATCAAGGGGTTTATTTTGTGCTGTACCGTCTCATTTCTCCATAAAATAACTGCCGTTTTGGGATTTTGAAAACAGGACGGGTTTTGGAACAGCAATTCAGGGTCATTTGGGGCTTTTTTGCAGAAAGCTCAGGTGTCCCGTTAAACCTTCGTTTGTGGGACTGGGGAGATATGGCCAGTTTGTATGCTTTGTGCTAATTGCGTATGTTATGTGCGTATTGCTTTACATTGACACCTTTTCTACCACGTACTCCTCCTCCTGCAGCAAAACACCCCGTAGCCACCTCTTACATAGAAATGGTTCCACCACCAGCCACTTATGCAGCCACTGATCATCTTCCGTCTGAACCGGTAGGTGCGGTAGTGTTTCATTACGCCGGCATAGGAGTTCATACTGCTTAGGAACAGGTCCATCTCTTCTTCTGAGGGCTTGTGGTCTCTGGCCGTTAGAGTGAGGTTATTAACATGTGTGTTTCATTTAACTATTTCAGATGACTTCGCAAACCAATCAGATACCTATTTTTGGGTACAGATGCTCTCGGCAGACCCTTCAGGTGCCGATTTCAGGGTTTTTCATGGTCCGGTAAACATTGCTGCCAGCCCGGGTACGGTCACTGATGGCAAATAATGGGCATCTGAGATGGGCGGAACCCTTGAGGACAGTGTCCCGAACAAGTCCGCCCATGGGCGGAACCCTTGAGGACACTGTCCTTAACAAGTCCGCCCATGGGCGGAACCCTCGCGGACACTGTCCTTAACAAGTCCGCCCATGGGCGGAACTCTCGGGGACACTGTCCTTAATAGGTCCGCCCATCTCAGATGTGCTTAAAATGCTCTCCTGTACTATTTCTTATAACCTCTTTCTACTATAAATTTAGCTAAACCATCAGAAATAGTGTCTCGAGGGGCGGTAATCTCTCTTCCGGGGGTCATTAGCGAAGACGGTACAGGCAAACTTGCCTATATCGCGGAGCAAATCGACGGGTCCTTATATAATTCGTTGCGACTGGTCAGGTGTCCCAAAAACATTGTGCCTTAGAAAATACCAGATCTCCGCCCCAGGCAGATCTCCGCCCCAGGCAGATCTCCGCCCCAGGCAGATCTCCGCCCCAGGCAGATCTCCGCCCCAGGCAGATCTCCGCCCCAGGCAGATCTCCGCCCCAGGCAGATCTCCGCCCCAGGTAGATCTCCGCCCCAGGTAGGAAACCTGGGGCTAATATAGAAAACCCCTTTGGGGTATCATATCGACGTTTCCAGGCGTTGGTGTTGGTAAATAAACCAAAACCTTTCTGCCTTAGAAGATAACATGGTATTGTCCCTATAATAACCTGAAAGGTTTTCCCTCTACCAGCGAAGGGTTTCCTACCCTGGCTGGTTGGGTCACCCCCCCCCTAGCCTCCGTAGCAGTAGCTACTGCGGAGGAAAGCCGGGGGTCAATGGTGAAAGCGTGAAAAGCCCCGTTTGGGGGACCCATGGACTATAAGCCAGGGAGGAAGGCAGGGGTTCTGCATCGGCATTGTGGCATTGTGACATAGTGGCAGGTTCTCTACGCTCTCTTGTATAATCTTCTACGGGAGGGGATGTTTATGAATTCTGCTCTCTGGGCTTGGCAAATCTTAAGCGCTGAAAGCGCGGGATATAATAGCCCGGGGTAAGCCAGTCTTCTGGCGCAGCCCCGGGTGTTGATGCCCAAAAGAAATCCGAGCGCTGAAAGTGCGTCAACTTCGTTGATGTCATCGAAAAAACAGAGGTAAAAATTTGGGATGTGAATAGAAAGAGTTTTATGAGGCCAAAGGCAATACCATAATACTAATGACCGATAACTAATTATTATAACAGTCAAGACATAGGCAACACAAATTTGTATTACCCCTGTCTTGAACCTCCACCAATGATTAGGGAATAAACATCTTTCCCATTCTCTTTCCCTTTTCCTATTCCTATTCCTGCTCACAGCTCAACGCTCATAGCTCATGGCTATTTAACAAAGACTATCGCGCGACTCCCAGCATTGCTCTGTAACGATAAACCTCTCCTGTACGGCGATCATACCCCTGTGCTTGAATAAGGTAAGATCCCGGTGAAACCTGAGCCCCTCTTCTATTGGTAAGATTCCACATGACAGGAGCGGTTCTACCTTCTCTGTCAGTTTTAACATCTGCTTTGTGGATAACATTACCTAAAGCATCATAGATTACCACCGCAAAGTCAGCGGCTGCCGGAGCATTGATTATAAACTGAGCTCTTCCGGAATAAAGCGCAACGGGGTTGTTATATATCATTATCCCACCGAAGTCATCAGGTGAGCTATCACTATTAAATCTGGTTACCGATGTAGGTTTGTGTATAGTGAATACTCCGTTTACAGGAATAATTCTATAGTTTTGCGCCTCCGCAAATGGAACTATTTCATACGTTCCTGCAGCTTCTCCCTCTTCCCGCTCAGCTCCGTAATCTATTAGTGCAGACTTATTTTCACCAGATATGAAGCCTTCAAACATAAGTGTGAAGCTCGGATCGTCAGTATTTATATACTTCGATGTATCTTCAGCGGTTACTGTAAGCCTTTTTTTGGTTATATTACCGGTTATTACTGAGGGTAGTTCAATGAAATAGTTATTTGCATCCGCACCCGTAAGTAAAAATTCAGAAAGAGTTACATTGATATCAGACCCTGCATTCTTATCCTCAAACGATGCAATTCCCGGTGATAGAGACAAAGTGTCCCCTAAAATTAAAAATCCATCTTCGTAGGTAACACCATCAATTGTTGCATCTGTTGTGCCATCATACGCCTTGTCTGCGATAGTAACACTGGTTACGTTAATGGGTCTTTTAGAAATTGTACTTAGTATCGTATCAGGGAGTTCATAGGCATAATTGATAGCATCGTCTCCCGTTAATGTAATGCTGCTGATAACAACTATCTTATTTTCTTCGGCATTTTTATCAGCAAAGGATCCATCTATTGCTTCTATCGCGACATCATCTTCAAAGACAACATTTCCTAACGAATCCCAGGTAAGTGTCAAATCCACAGTGCCATCATACACTCTGCTATCAGCAGCGATACCGACAACAGTAATCTCTCTTGCAACGATATTACCGGTAACAGTACTTGGAGATGAACCGATACGATAGTTACCTGCATCATGACCTGTAAGTGAGAGGTCAAAGCCAGTAACAGGCTTGTCATCACCGACATTTTTATCTTCAAAAACTCCTGTTGTCTGCGCTACTGAAACATCATCTCCAGAAATTACTTCATCAACTATTCCACTTATAATAATTGCCTCATGAGTGCCGTCATACTCTTTATCCTCGACAGTAACACTTACAATGGTAACCTCTTTTTCAGTGATATTTGCTGTTACCGGTTCGGGTTGTGCCTCAAGCCTGTAATTGCCGGCATCATCACCGCTTAATGAAAATTCTGAAAAAGTCACTGTTTTGTCAGTACCGGCATTCTTGCATTCAAATGCTCCCCTGCCAGTATCAATCACAACATGATCATCATCAAGAACCCCATCGATTGTAAAAGTCTTAATAGTTGCCTCGTCTGTACCGTCGTACTCTTTATCTTCTACTTCATTAATAGTAATTGTAACTGGTTTTTCCAGGACGATTAGGTCTGCAGAGACCTGAGCCGGATAATACGTTTCATCACTATCCACAGAAACTGTCAAGGTAGCTTCACCTACACTTACAATAGTTATCTCTCCTTCTTCTGAAACTGTTGCGACCGATTCTTCTGAACTGGCGAATGTAACTGTTCCTCCTGAAGACGTTTCTACCTCTATAGGAAAGGGGGCGTCTCCATAGGTAACTGTATCTGGTAACGGCTCGATGAAGGTAATTGTCTGCTCCAGTTTGTATCCCTGCCATTTTAAAAATGGATACTCACAGTTATCGATGGTGTTTATTCCCCAAATTTCATCATTGCCATTATCTGTTTCACCCATAAAATCCCAGCCTGCATCCAGAAAGGTAGAAGCGATTTTCATCTGTTCACTGGTTTTGCCTTCACCTGCCGCCGATGTGTCTAATTCTGAGGTTTCGGTATCCCAAAATGAGTTTTCAACACTTCCATCTTCGCCAATTTGGCCAATCAAACCACCAATGTTATTAGTACCTCTAACGCTTCCCCTGCTGTAACTGTTTTCTACCGAACCGCGGTTTAGTCCTACTAATCCGCCAACGATATCTTGTCCCTCAATATCACCTTTACTGTAACAGTTTTGAACAATTGAATTTGTATTATTTATTCCCACCAAACCACCTACAGTATTTCCTTCTTCATGTATTTCTACACTTACATTGCTAAAGCTTTTTTTGATCCTTGAACCACCATTACTTGCTCCTACCAGACCCCCAACAACATACTGTCCTGTTATAGTTCCAACACTATAGCACTCTTCTAACGTAGAACTGTTATTTATTCCCACCAAACCACCAACAGTAGCATTGGCTATGATTTCACTTTCACTGTAGGACCTTTTTATTGTGGCGGAGCTGTTGTTTCTTCCTACCAAACCACCAACAACACTATCGGCTGAAATCTCATTTTCGCTATAGGACTCTTCAATAACTGAGCCGTTATTTTCACCTACCAGTCCACCAGCAACGGTTGAGAAAGAACGACCATCCCTAATTCCAACCACCCTACCGGTGCTGTAACATTTACTAATTGTTGAACTGTTCTGGTTGAGGCCTACCAATCCACCAAAAACAGTCTGAGCTGTAACAGCACTACGGCTATGACTGTTTACTATGGTGGATGACACATTGTTACCTACCAAACCTCCAACGTGTTGACTGCCGGTAACCTCACCAGTGCTGTAACTACTATCCTCAATAGTTGATCCATTTCCACTAAAACCTACCAAACCACCAATATCTTCACCGGTTCCAGAAACCGCACTTTCGCTGTAACTGGTTCTAATTGTTGTCCCGATACTGACTCCCACTAACCCCCCAACATACGATATTCCGTTTACTGTTCCGGTAGTATAGCTGTTTTCTATAGTAGCACCATGGTGTGCAACTCCCACCAAGCCTCCAATGTCCAATTCTCCGCTTACTTCTCCTGTTGCATAGGAGTTTTCTATCACAGAAGCCTCAAGTGCTACTCCCACCAAACCACCGACACTAGTAGAACCAATAACAGAGCTGCTGCTAAAACTATTTACAATATTGGATTGAATTGCATTTTCCCCCACCAGACCACCTACAATATTATCGGCTGTAACGTTACTTTCACTATAGCATTCTATAATATCTGAGGTATCATTTCGACCTACCAGTCCACCAGCGACGGTCGTGGTAGAGTCACTATCCTCAATTCCATTCACCTCACCGGTGCTGTAACAATTTCTAATTGTTGAACTGCTCTGATTGAGGCCTACCAAACCACCAAAAACACTCTCAGCTGTTACTATACTATGGCTATAACTGTTTTCAATGGTGGATTGCAAGTTGTTACCTACCAAACCTCCAACGTTTCGACTACCGTTAACCTCACCTGTGCTGAAACTACTATCCTTAATAGTTGATCCATTTTCACTAAAACCTACCAAACCACCGATATCTGTACTGTCCCCAGAAACCGCACTCTCACTGTAACTGTTTATGATTGTTGTCCCGCTACTAACTCCCACTAACCCTCCAACAGACGATGTCCCCTTTACTGTTCCGGTAGTATAGCTGTTTTCTATAGTAGCATAATGGTGTGCAAATCCCACCAATCCCCCAACACGCGCACCACCGTTTACTTCTCCGGTAGTATAGCTGTTTTCTATAGTAACCCCATGGTGTACAACTCCCACCAAGCCTCCAATGACCGAATCTCCGCTTACTTCTCCTGTAGCAAAGCTATTTTCTAAAGTAGTCCCAAAATGTGCAGCTCCCACCAAACCACCAACACTAACAGAACCAATAACAGAGCTGTTGCTTGAATTATTGACATTGGAACTATAATCATTTTCCCCCACCAGACCACCAACAATACTATCTGCTGTAACCTCATTTTCACTATAGGATTCTTCGATGTTAGAGTCTCTATTGATTCCAACCAAACCACCAACAACAGTGTAACCAGTAACAGTGTTATTACTGCTATAACTATTTACAATATTGGATTGAGTTGCATTTTGTCCCACCAGGCCACCTACAATGCTATCGGCTTTGACTTTACTTATACTATAGCATTCTATAACATCTGATGAAATGTTACTACCTATCAGTCCACCAGCAACACCTGTAGTAGAGTCACTATCCTCAATTCCATTAACATCACCGTAACTGTAACAATTCCTAATTGAGCCGCTAAAATTGTAGCCTATTAAGCCACCAAAAACACGCTCAGCTGTTACGTTACTGTGACTATGACTGTTTTCAATTATGGTTTCTATGTTAGTCCCTACCAAACCTCCAACGTGTCGGCTACCGGTAACCTCACCTGTGCTGTAACTACCATCCTTAATAGTAGATCCATTAGCACTAATACCTACCAAACCACCAATAGTTGAACCCGTTCCAGTAACCGCACTTCCGCTGTAACTGTTTCTGATTGTTGCCCCGATACTGACTCCCACTAACCCTCCAACACCCGATATTCCGTTTACTGATCCGGTAGTATAGGTGTTTTCTATAGTAGCCGGATGAGCAGATCCTATCAAACCTCCAACAGTTGCCTGACCATTAATATCTACATCCTCTAAACCTACATTTCTTATAACCCCATTTTCCACAATCCCAAATAGACCTGCCCCACTTTCAGAAAGGGTTATTCTAAGATCTCTAATAGCGTAACCCCTACCGTCAAAACTACCCGTAAAAGCAGTGTCATTTGTTCCTAAAGGCAGCCACCCGTTATCGCGCCCTACCAAGTCATCATATCCGTTAGTGGTTGAATCCAAATCATTCATCAGAATAAAGCTTTGACCAGGATTATGACGAATTCTGTCTAATTCAAACCAATTGGTGATCTGGAAAGGGTCACTTTCTGTACCAGCCCCTCCCGCGAAAAGGGATAGATTCGTGGTTTCATCAGAAAACAGATCATCACTATTTACCTCCTGAGCAAACAGTAGTACCAGTAGCGCAGGACACAATACACAGAGAAAAGTCTTTAACCTGAACATATTCTCCCTCATTTCTGTAAAATGCGAGTTTATACTATTTGAACTATCAGACTGTTGGTTGCAACTATTTTTTTTTCGCCTTACAATCAGGCACCAGAGTGAAGCTTATATTTATAACAGACAGGAATGTTTTTGTTTATAGTATGATAATATATACTACTATCTTACAATCAGGCAATATTTTTTTTAACTTTATGGGGTCACTAAACAGTGTACTGTTTAGTAACCTCTGTGCATCTTCAGTGTTTTGCCGCGCTTTTTTGTTGAGTTTTTTCAGAAAACCGGGAATTATTCTGTTTTTACCACATCTCAATCCAAAAGAATGCTCTGCTCCGGAGAAATCGTAAAGTTCATGATGTATCTGGCGCTATCAGATTGGCAATCAGGCTCCAATTCATTCAGAGAAACTATATACCCTAATGCGCTTACCGTTCTTTTATTAAACGTTTCCAATACCAGTTGCTCAGAAGTTTCCTTTGAACGTAAAGAGAGGTAAATATAGGCGTTCTCTATACCGATACAGGGGTCATCACAGGGACATCTTTCATCTATAATGGAATCCAGCGACAGCGCAAGCCCGTCTCTACTGTTTTTCAACGTATCTCCAATAAGTATCGCATTATCTTCATCAATTACAAGCTTTGAAAACAGGTGCACTGTGACAGAATCATACGGTTGCTGAACTGTTACCACCTTATCATCATAGAGTTCATGAGTAATTCGTAATGTGTGAACTGCCGCCTCTGCGTTCCATTGTAATGACTTTTTGCTTACAGTAGCTCCTGTTTTATTGGACCATTGCCCGTTTAAAAAAAACGTTCTCTGTGCAGAGCCAATAGTAACATCGGCTACTATACTTCTGTTTTTGTATTCCCTGGGAAGCGGAATAGTGTGAGTTCCCGTCTCCATCATTCCTTCATGAAGCACCTTTAGCATTCTTCCACGCAGATCATACAGAGAAACTTTTCCTTGTTGTGAATGCAAGCTGTTGATAATCAGCTGACCTTCCTGAAAAGATACCTGTTCTCTTGAAGAGGAGATCACTCTTGAAGTACTGACAGGGTCTAATGTAATCACAAAACTCCCGGAAGCATCAGTAGTATCCGATAATTGCTCTGAATCAAGGTGTACTATGCTTCCCTCAACCGGGTGTCCTCTCCGGTTAAGAACTGTTCCTGAAATAACTGTTTGGGAGTGAATAAGCTGGAAGTTAAGAAATAAGATCAAAAGCAGAGCTAAAGATTTCATAATGGGGCTCCTTCAGTCATGGTGATGAGTTAGTTTTAGATGTGATCTTTCAATGATTTAAGCTCTTTTTTTAAATTACTATTTTGCTCACTACAATTGGTGTTTTTTTTGACTACTTACTATCTTTCCTCTAAATTAAGGGAATATCTCCTCGGTAGTAAGTAGTAATAAACTCTAAAAACTGCTTACCCACTCAAACCATCAAAGAGTTGTAATTAGTCATATTGTAATTTAAAACTGGGAGAATATAACATCAACTCTTGAGCTAAACGCGTATTTTATATATATTGCGATAAATATACTATGTAAATATCTCAGGTAGAAAATGATACCCACTATTTTTAACTACACAGATTACAGAGAGTACCTTACAAGCGTCTTTAATCATAAAAAAGATCTTAACCCTAAGTTCTCTCACAGACTTTTAGCCCTAAAACTTGGTCTTAAGGCTCCCGGGCACATGCTTTTAGTTATGCAGGGTAAACGACGCCTCACATTTGAGATAGCGGAGAAAATTGTGAAATGGCTGCGATTGAATCAAAAAGAATCAGATTACTTTTTCCAGATGCTCTGTTTTAACCATGCAATAACTTCTAAGGAAAAACAGATCGCTTATGAAGAGATGATCAGTCTCCGTAATCATACTGTAAAAGTGGCCAATACCCGATTTTATGAGAAGTGGTACTATTCTGCAATAAGATCAGCACTGAATATTATTCCCTTTTCAGGAGATTATAGTGCGCTTGCCACCGGTTTGATACCACCAATTACTATCGACCAGGCCAAAGAAGCAGTAAAGATTCTTACAACTGAGGGGTTTATTGCTCAAGACCAATCCGGTTATTTTTACCCTTCTGATCCATTCATTACATCAGGTGAAAAGTGGAAATCAGATACAATTAAAAGTTTACGGTATCAGTTTCTTGATCTGGGCAGGGAGTCACTTGAACGTTTTGAGCCAGAAAAAAGAGATGTATCATTTCTGACCGTTACACTGTCTGAGAAGAGCTTTGAAAAGGTAAGAAAAAAGGTTGAAAAACTTCGGGCAGAGATACTTTCTGTTGCAAGTACTGAAACAAAACCAGATCGGGTTGTGCAGTGTAACCTTGCCCTGTTTCCTCTCTTCGAAAAGGACAATGACCAGTGAAATTGTATGTTGCCCTTCTAATCACATCTATTACGCTACTGTTCAGCTGCCATTCGGGAGGCAGTGGCAGTGAAATAGTAAACGGAAACATCTCTATGGGTATGGAAGGCGCTATGGTGGAAGCCTATAGAATAGAAACCGATACCAGTGATTTTTCTGTAACTACTGCCCTTACTGATCGCAACGGTGAGTTTTTCCTGCATTTAGAAGCTGGACAGTATAACCTGTTTATTAGAGATACTGCCTTAAACATCGGGACTTTTATACCAGGGGTAAAAAGAGGTGACAAGCTTCAGGATATTGATTTATTTGAGATGGGAGCGATCGAAGTGATAGTTGAATCGCGCTTCTATCTTACTTATCAGCTGTTTATACCTTCCTCCCCGTTCAATACGATAGCAGAATCGAACCAGTTAACCAGAATAGAGCATGTACCGCCTGGAAATTACCGTATAGAATACGACACGTTGTTTGTTGGCGAAGCTCTTAGCGATTTACCGGATGAATTTATCCCCCCTGACGTTAAATTTCGGGAGCTAACCGTTGAACCTTCTGATGTGGTGCCTGTTCGGTTTAGATACCAAAAAGATGAAGTTTAAATCGGCAGAAAAATACGCGCCAGTAATGAATCATCGTTTTTACCAGTGCTATTGGATTACGGAATGCCCCGGAAATGTTGAGTGACGCCCGATCGTTTCAGAGCTGCAGAAGTAGTGTTTTAGAGGCAAAAGGTTACTGTAAATGATTAAAGGTTAATTTTTATCTTTCTTAGGACTACAACAAGTGAAGTGCCACCCTTCCAGGTTTTTGAAAAGAACAACTCTTAAGCTACTCTCTCAAATACCCCTCCCTCACCGCTTCCTCAATCAGTGATTGTACATACTCCCAGATCATCACTGAACCTTTCTCAATCTGACTATTCACACCTTTTACTTTGTGTGAGGGCACATTGTGTTCTTTCCAGGCATGACCTTCATCGAAATAGTTTTGCATTACCGGACCTAATCGATCGATTGCCCCTGCGAATTTGGCTTCATTGGTCTCTTTAGCCTCAAACTCTTCCCATAAGTTTAAAAACTCATCCCGCTGATCATCAGGCAACATTCCAAATACCCTCTGTGCACACTTTCGCTCTTTATCTACCTTTTCATCCTGATTTTCAGCATACAGATAGGTATCTCCTGCATCAAGCTCCACAAGATCGTGTATCAGTGCCATTTTTATTACCCGCGACAGATCAATTTTTTCGTTGGAGTATTCGCTTAAGATTATGGCCATCATGCTCATATGCCACCCATGTTCAGCGTCATTTTCATACCGTTTATCATGGAACAGCCGCGTTTTCCTGAATACATTTTTCACTTTATCAATCTCAATGAGAAAGCCGATCTGTTTTTGAAACCGACGATATCTCTGCGCATCTGACTCGTCTTTTAAAGTAGCCATGTTATCCCTTTCATTACGGTACTTATTTTATTACAAATCCAGCTTACAATTATCCCGGCAACCCTGTTTTTTCTCTTAAAATACACCCCGGCTTACTAGAGCCCTAATGCTTAGTTTTATGGCGCCTTAAAGCAGAGGGTAAGGTTTAAGCTCCGCATCAAAGGAAAATTTCCCACAGATTCATCATTTTGAACCATTTGATAAAAATTGGGCTCAAACAAAGTGTAGTTGAATTGTATTGATTTTTTCAAAGCTATAAGTGTATATAAAAATTAAATTATCAAAGCCCCCACTAAAGAGGAGTACAGGGATGAAAAAGATACGTTATTTAACAGGTGTTCTTTTAATTGCCACTTTTACAATCAGTTGCGGCTGGAGCAATATGGCCCGGGGTGGTGTAATTGGTGCTGGTTTGGGCGGAGCGTTAGGTGGTGCCATTGGCAACAGAACAGGAAATACTGCTGCGGGCGCGATTATTGGCGCCGCCGTTGGCGGAACCGCGGGAGCTGCAATTGGCAATTATATGGACAGGCAGGCTGAAGAGATGCGCCGGGACCTTGATGGTGCCAAAGTGGAGCGTATTGGTGAAGGAATAAAGATTACTTTTGATTCAGGAATTTTGTTTGACATCGGCTCAGATGCGCTTAAACCTCAGGCCAGAAACAATGTAAATGATTTGGCTTTGATTCTTCAGAAGTATGAGGACACCAATATTTTGGTTGAAGGGCACACCGACTCCACCGGTTCAGCTCAGTTGAATCAGCGGCTTTCGGAGGATCGGGCCGCATCAGTAGCTCGTCAGCTCAAATCCAGAGGTGTAGTGGGCAGACGAGTCACCACTTTAGGTTTCGGCCAGGACCAACCGATTGCAGATAACGGAACCGCAGCTGGTCGTCAGCAAAACCGTCGTGTTGAGGTAGCTATTTTCGCTAACGACAAATTGAAACGTGCAGCTGAAAGAGGTCAGATTTAAACGAACGCTACCTCCATCTCACCGAATCATCGCCAGGCGTAGCAACGTCTGGCTTTCATCTGTGCTGACTAACGTGGGTAGTATGAGGTGGATGTTTGAAGGAGTAACCCTTTCTGTAGAAAACTATGATACTCTGCTCAAAGGCTGGGCAACCCAAGAGCTTAAAGAAGGCGTTGAATTCAACGGCGGGAACAGCAAGTATTCTGCAGAAGCAGCAAATGCACGAAATACTCTTGTAGATGATTTTGGTTGGACTATCACCGATGGTGGTTTAGCAGACTGAACAGGACTGTTTGGTTTCAATCATAGGAAAAGAGAGATATTACATTACTGTCTTACCGTCGGGAGTTAAACGCCTAGCGTAAATGTGGATGGAGGTGGGCATGAACATATGCTTCTGAAAAATCTCCTGAAGGGTGATAACAGAGATATGTGTGTTCGTAATTTCTTTATTGAGTGTTTAATAGAATACTGTAATTAAAAGATATACACCAAAATCTAATGGTTAGACTTAGTACGGGCTCTTATAAGTGGTTCGAAAAGATATTCTAATCCGTTTACTTTTATTTCATAAACTGCCCTGAGCATCTCCCCCAATGTGCCCTCCGGAAATCCTTTACGGTTAAACCACACCACATATGGTTCGGGTAAATCTATAAGAAGTAACCCCTTGTATTTGCCAAAAGGCATCCTTGTACGGGCAAGCTTTAGAAGGTAGGTGGGATCAGAGAAGGGAATGTCGGGAGTTTGCATAATCACTGTTCCTAAATGAGGTGAATCGGTTATAATACATAAAAAGAATGCGATAGGTTTCTTTAAAAAGTTTATCTAAGATCGTATGAGTAACAAGTTATTATTTAGATTAAAGTATTACAGTCTTAAAAAACAATAGTAGTAATAGCTGTTATTAATAACAGTGCCCTGGATTGTAAACAGTGTTCTGTTTTTGTTTCAATCAAAACTGAATATTCATCAGAGTACCTCCACCCTCCTGACTTATAAAAGGAGACAAGGTTACTCTGTTTCCACCCGGTTGGTTACTATTCGCGGTGATACGTCCGATCCCATACCCAAGGGCAGAGCCAAGGATAACGTCGGACATCCAATGTGCATCTTCATATACCCGGGCAAGAGCTACCGCTGTTGCCAAACTGTAGGCACCAACTTTTAAGCGGGGATATCGTTCAGCAATTACCGTCATCACTGACCACACTCCGGATGCATGGCCAGAAACAAATGATTGATTCCCCTTTTCCAGTAAAAACGGGTTATCGGGACTACTTCTTGGCCGAACTCTGTTAACACTGCTTTTTAAAAGCTCAGTTACCGCCTGGGTTACCAACAGGGACTGAAAAGACAAAAGTACAGTATCATGAAAATACCTGTTTCGCAATGCTAAGCTAAGACCATAAGTGGTCGCAAGACCCGGAAAAAAATACTCCTTTCTCCCAACATTGTACAGAAATTGTGACACTCTGTTACTTCCCGAATAGAATCGTTCCCGCACCAAATCCCTTATTGTTTGATCCATAGATAGTAAGGCAACCGACGCAAATACCGTTACAGATAGTCTTGCCAGTCCGATTGAATCGGTAGGAGCAATCTCTTTTCCCGCTCTAACAGGTATAGATAAAAAACCCGACATATAATTTTTAAAAGACAATGCAGCAACAGTTTTTGTTCCTGGATAGTTTAACCGGTCTGTTTCAGTGCCATTACCTTTTTGGTTACTGTAATAATTAAGATAGTCACATGAGTCCGCTGCGATTTGCTCTCCAGGAGAAGGAACTTGTAGCAGGGTTAATACGATGGTAGCTGTTAAAAATATCGTTTTCATGATTTTACATCTATAGAACAAACTCAGTAATGTGATTTACCCAGGCCTTTTTACCGCGGTTATTAAGGTGGAGAAAATCTACAGTGAACTCTTTTTTAAGACCACCAGAATCATCTGCCAAAGCAGGCCAAAGATCAATATATTCTGCTCCGTAATTGGATACCGTATGTTTTAAAACATGGTTAAAAATACCAATCTCTTCTCCCCACTTTTTATGCCTTGGCATAATGCTTTGAACATAAATCTTTGTGGGAGGTGAAGCTGTTTTCAGGACATCAATGATCTTTACGGTATTGTTCAGCACCTCTTTATTTGTCGCGTTCTTATACGTGTAAAGTTCATTCGTCCCAATAAGCAGAAATATTTTCATAGGTCCTGATGAGGTCACTTGATGAAGACGGGCCAATACTCCAAAACTGGTATCTCCTGATATACCAAAATTGTGAACAGCGACATTGGGGAAAAAACGTTGCCAGTTAACTGAGCGTGTTAAACTATCACCAAGAAATACAATGTCTTGGGGGTTGATCGTTTTTTTCTGCAATCGCCTTACATATCTCTTATAAATAAGCGTATATAGTATCCAGGGTATTCGAACTGCCTGAGATTCATTTTTTTCCATTTTTTGTAATCTGCCCAATTAACCGAAATATACTTATTATTTATAGTTGCTGTTTGCAGTATCTATTTCAGTTCTAATTTTTTCCTTATTTTTTCAAGTGAGCTTTCTACATTTGTTCCTAACCATAATAAGTAAACATCTGGCTCTAAACTAACTAAATCAACCAAAAAGGGTCTTGCCCAGTTGTGGGTTTTGAAATATTGGACTTTTGATACGACACTGTCTTCTACAGCAAATAAAATCTTTTTATCTATTATATCATCCGGCACAGAAACATTGTAATGCTTTAAAAATTCTTTTAATATATTAAGTTCTTCATCCGAAAAATTGGTAGCTGAGTCCTTGTTGTAGTTTTCTTCTATACCGTCCAGTAAAAATGAATCAAAGGTAACGTAGAACAGGTTTGTGCGACTACAGTTAATTACACTACTATCCTCCAAAAAAAAGAGATACTCCCAGCCTTGCCTGAAAACTCTCTTTTCACAAGTATTAGTTCCCTGCACCAGTTTAAAGGTATCAGATAAAAATTCCCCTTTCCATACCTTTTTTATTTCGATTAAATGTGTATAGTACTCTGCACTAATCACCTTTCCGTGGAATATCTTTTTAGATTTTTCCACCTCCTCTTCAAAGGTGCTGACTACACAATCGCATGCAGATATATCACTTACAGCTATAACGATTAGGGATAGTACAACAGTAACTCTTTTCATATAGTTAACTCCTATGTTCATAATCACTACTCGGCACCATTTCTGCTTAGTAGAGTATACATATCAGGTATAAAACCAGGGAAAGAATAAAGCGAAAGGATGCTCTTTAAAGATAATTGATTTTTCTAAAGTTAGCACTCCATTTAAACAATGATTCTTCTGAAAGGAACAGATACATGAATGTTCTTCTACTTTATCCGGAATTCCCCGATACATTCTGGAGCTATAAACATGCCTTAAAGTTTGTAGATAAACGGGCTGTTTTGCCTCCTCTTGGGCTTGTAACCATTGCTTCTATGTTTCCTAAAGACTGGTCAGCGCGCCTTATCGATATGAATGTGGAGACACTTGATCACACCGATTTGGACTGGGCGGAAGCAGTATTTATCAGTGCAATGATCGTTCAGCGCCCATCTGCAGTAGAGGTTATGGCCAGATGCAGGGCAAAAGGGGTGCGCATCATTGCGGGTGGTCCTCTGTTCACCGAGAGCCCCGAGTCCTTTCCGGACGCGGATCATTTAGTGCTAAATGAAGCAGAACTGACTCTGCCTTACTTCCTTGATGATCTAAAACAGGGAAACCCAAAACGTATCTACAAAAGTGCTCTGTTTGCAACTATGAGCCAATCTCCAGTACCCAGATGGGAGCTTTTAAATCTTAATCATTATGTTGGCATGTCTGTTCAGTACAGTCGTGGGTGCCCTTTTCAGTGTGATTTCTGCAACGTTACATCACTATTAGGACATAGAGTGCGCACTAAAAGTTCTTCCCAAATTATCGCAGAGCTTGATGCTCTTTATGACCTGGGGTGGCGGGATGAAATCTTTTTTGTAGATGATAACTTCATAGGGAATAAAAAGATATTAAAACAGGACCTTTTACCGGCTTTGATTCGTTGGCGTAAAAAGAAGGAATGTATCAATTTCTATACTGAAGCGTCTATAAACCTGGCAGATGATCCTGAGCTTATGGCACTTATGATTGAGGCCGGCTTTGTCAGGGTGTTTATTGGAATTGAAACTCCGCAGATAGAAAATTTAGTCGAATGCGGCAAAATGCAAAACAAACATCGTAACCTCATTAATGATGTTAAAAAAATACAATGCGCGGGTCTTGAGGTTCAGGCTGGTTTTATTGTGGGCTTTGATAATGAAAAAGAGGATTTCTCTCAAAAACAGATCGAATTTATTCAAAAAAGCGGGATAATAACCGCAATGGTCGGAATACTTCAGGCTATCCCGGGCACCCGCCTCTATGATCGCCTAAAAAAAGAGGGACGTATTATGAAAGATGACTGCTCTGGAGATAACGGTGATGGATCAACCAATATTATTCCCAAAATGGATATAAATGATCTGCGTAAAGGATATAATCACATCCTGCAAAGCATTTACTCTCACGATTTGTTCTATAAACGGATTAAAATCCTCTTCAGGCAACTTAACCCCCCGCCCAAAAAGAGGAAGTTCCAACTTGTTCACCTTAAAGCCTGTTTTTTATCAGTTTACCTATTTGGCGTTATAAGCCCATACAGATGGAAATACTGGAATCTCATGCTATGGACCCTTTTTAATCGTCCGGGGCTTCTAAGAGAAGCTCTTACGCATTCGATTTGTGGCTACCATTTTCGTCAAATTTATAATAACTATATAAAGGAGAGCAATGCCTCAAAAAGAACCCCGACAAGAGCACAGAAAGCGACAGAGACATCAGCTTCTTAAGTTGATGATATAAATGCGGTGTTAAAGCTATACCTGCTTTGGTTGTTTTACTATGCCGGTTTCCCCGTGGGTGATTTGGAATTCACTCCCAAAGGGGCCCTATAACAAGCAACTTTGTTTGCACAACGATGTATTATTCTCTATTTTTCAGGGACCGATCATAGTTCGATTTTTCAAGATAAATCAGGGTAACACTACTGTTCATTTTCTCTCTTTTGACTCTCTTGTACCCTAAACTTGTATAAAGATGTAGATTCTTTTCGCTTCTATATCCTGTAAACAAAGAATACTTGTCACATGCTCCAAAAAGTTTTTCTATAGTGTTCATCAACTCTTTACCGTTACCTTTGTTTTGATGTTTAGGATGAACAATTAGTCTGCCTATATGACAAACATTACCTTTTTGATACGCCCTTACCGATCCAATAATAGTATTGTCATGCGTCGCTTTTAGAATGGTTTGATTAAGATAATCGTTTCTTATCTCTTCTAAGGATTGGGTCAGAGGAGAAATGGAATAATCATTATATAGCTTTGCTTCACTTTGATAGGCCTCTTTTTGTAATGTCAAAATCTGCTTTAAGTCATCATAATTTGCTTTAACTATCATATCTCCCTCTGTTGTATCGTCTCTGAAACAGAAAAATGTATTCTAAATCCATACACTCTGTAGCCCAATATATTGCCCAGTGACCTACTATGCTTTAAATGATTATAAAGTATGGCTTTAAGAGAAATATATTTTTAACTCAAAAAGTTTCATAAAAGTTATACGCCCTACGTAATAAATCAGCTCCGAGCACTAAAGTCTTATGGGCAGGTAGAAAAAATCTTCCATGAAATACTCTTTTTTGATTATTCGGGGTAAAATTCTCCAAAACTGGCTCGAATGAAACTATTTTTAGCATATGTTTTTTTAAAAGCGTAGGTAGCACAGCTTTTAAAACAAGCCTTTATTTGTTCTGATATCGAAAATTTTAGTGAAAAAGGGATATTCATGCCCAGATTATTTGATCTTTTACCAGACGACACCAGAAAAGAACTTGCCTCAGAAGCCAAGAAACCCGCACCGGCAAAAAAACGTCCGGGCCGAAAGCAAAAGCCCGCAGTCAAAACATCTCCGGCACCCAGGAGGGAGTACCAGGCTAAAACTAAAGGTAGCCCCAAAATCCAACCTGCAACAGTCCCCGATTTTGTAGCCCTGGATGTTGAAACTACTGGCCTGGATTTCAAAAACGATCGAATTATCGAAGTTGGTGCGGTCAGATTCTCAAACGGGAAACCTGAGCAGGAGTTTTCTACTTTTATAAACGCCGGTGTTCCTATTCCTGAGCATATAACCCGACTGACTGGTATAACCAATGAGGACATTCGCGATGCACCTTCATTTTCCGACATTGCTATGAAGCTGCTGGAATTTATTGGTAACCTTCCCCTTTGCGGTCACCAAATTGAGTTTGATGCCAATTTCATAAACGCAGAGCTTAAACGGGTGATGCTTCCTGCGGTTTCGATGCAGCTGCTTGATACGGCGCTGCTTTCACGGTTACTTTTACAGGAAACGGGACGTTTTTCCCTTAAACATGTCACCCAGACCCTCTCTGTAACTCTGGATAATGCCCACAGGGCTCTTCATGATGCCAAAGCATCGGGAGAAGTGGCTGCTCTTCTGGTACCCAAATTATCTGATCTTCCCTTAAATGTGCGACAAACTCTTGCGGCCTGTGCGCCCGGATCGCTGTTTAAATCGATGGTTATCTCTACACTGGGAAGTATCAGGGCATCGGTGAATCTTAGTGTTGGGGAAACCTTCAAAAATTTACCGAAACTGGACTCCCCCGAGTGGCATCTTGAGATCGACAGAGACGAAATCAGCAAAACCTTCTCCGCTCAGGGGGATATGGCTACAATCATAAAGAACTTTTCCCCCCGTCAGTCACAGCAGGATATGGCTCAGTATGTTACTGATACCCTTAATGACGGTCGCTTTCTGGTAGCTGAAGCCGGTACCGGAACCGGTAAATCCCTGGCCTATCTTGTACCTGCTGCAAGACATGCTTTAAAGAACAACTGCAGAGTGATCGTTTCTACCCGCACCCGTAATCTGCAGGATCAGCTTATCCAACAGGATCTTCCGGTTGCCGCAAAACTCAGTGGCGAAAATCTTCGCTATACTACCTTAAAGGGACGCTCTAATTACCTGTGCCGCAATCGCTGGCAAAGACTATTGAGAGGAGAGTTGGGGAATCTCTCTCCAAGGGAACGCATAGCAATTCTGCCCCTCATTATCTGGTCCGAAACAACAGAAACGGGGGATGTTGAAGAGCAGAATCAATTTAATCCCAGGTGGTTTGCAAAGATCTGGAATCTTATCTCAGCCGAGAGTCATGATTGTATGGGAAGGCGTTGTCCCAGTTTTTCAAGCTGTTTTCTTCACAAAGCTCGTCAAAAGGCTCTGGGCTCCCATATTGTAGTGATAAACCATGCCCTCTTTTACTCCGACATCTGCTCGGAAAATTCGTTTCTTGGGCCAATTGGTTCAATAATTTTCGATGAAGCGCATCACTTACAGTCAAGTGGCCATCAGCACCTCAGAACAGAGCTGGACACCAACAGATTAAAGCTTTATATCGACAGTATCCAAAACCTTGTTCAAAATCTTAATGGTTGTAAAGAGGACAATCCCGATCTGGCTGCATTCGGTAAAAAGCTAAAGAGTAGCCTTAAACACCTTAGAAAACGCAGTGACGATTTTCTCAACGAACTAAAGCAATGGGCACAAGCATGCGAACCCGAACTGGAAGGTGAATATCAGATCAGAATCACCGAAAAGTCGCTCGAAAATCTGTATGAAGCCCCTGCGCTTGACAACACCATTACTGATCTACAAAACAATATAAGCACCATTAAGCAAACTGCTTTGGCTGCCAAAGATTCCCTGAAAACAGAGATGCTTCTTAGTGAGATACAAAGCTGTGCAGAGAGGACAAGTCAGCTAAAAGCAGACCTTCTCTACCTTGTTTCGGCTAAAACCGAAGATCATGTGTTTTGGGTAGAAGGCAATCATGAAAAGAGATGGACAAAGATTTGTGGGGTCCCTTTAGATATAAGCTCAATCCTTAGTGATGTCTGGGAGCGATGTAACGGAGGGGTTGTTTTTACCTCCGCAACATTGGCTACCGGAAAAAGCACCGATTACTTCAGGCGTGCCGTCGGGTTGATGCCCTTTGACGACCGATGTGCGTCGGTACAGTATCAAAGCCCCTACAGCTCAGACCAAATGATTGCCGGTGGCATCAAGGAGGGTCCGGATGTAAACAACCCTGCCTTTGGGGAATATGTAGCGAACACTATTACAACCCTGCACCAGGAGCTTAATAGAAACATCCTTGTGCTCTTTACATCAACAAGTATGCTTAAATCTGTGTACAATTCAATTAAAGGCAGAAGTGAAATCGGTCACAGTAACCTTTTGGTACAGGGCTACAGCGGTTCCCGCCACGCGATGCTCGAACAATTTAAACAGGGCAGTGGTATGATTTTGATGGGAACCGACAGTTTCTGGGAGGGTATTGATGCTCCTGGTAAGAGCTGTGAAATAGTGATTATCCCACGTCTCCCTTTCCCTGTTCCCACTCATCCTCTAACCCGGGCTGTTGCTCAAAAGTTTGAGACCCAAAACGGTGAATCTTTCTTCTGCTACTCTGTACCCGAAGCACTTATTAAATTTCGCCAGGGTGCAGGAAGACTTATTCGCACTTCTGAGGACAGGGGTGCGCTTTTGGTTCTGGATAATCGCATTCTTGTGAAAGGGTATGGGAAACAATTCATTCGCTCTCTTGATACGGAGTTTAACGATTTTGAATCGGGTGAAAATATGGTAGAAAAGATGACTGAATTTTTCGATGGTGAAACCCAGGCCACTTCAACTGTTAGATATGTTCCGTTGGAGGATGTATGAAACACAGAGCAGTGTTAAATTTTCTATTCTTAATTGCAGCCCTTGTGCTCATCGGGTGTGGAGTTTATACTTTCAGCGGATCATCACTGCCTAACCATCTCAAAACTGTAGAGCTGCCTCTGTTTGCCAACAACTCGCTTGAACCAGGAGTAGCAGAAGATCTGACTCAGGAACTAAACCGTGAAATTGTCAGTGGTAATCTTCTCAGAGTGGTCAATGATAACGGGGACGCGGTAATACGAGGTACGGTAGTAGCCTACAGTAACGATCCTTACGCCTACGGGACTGTTTCTGATCGGGAGGTCGACATTGATCAGTATATAGTAAATATAAGCGCTGATGTTTCTTTCTTTGATAACAAACGAAGTCAGGCTATCTATGAAGGAACTGTTCGTGGAGAAGGTATATACGATTTTAAAAACGAAACTGAAGATCATGGGAAACAAAGAGCGATAAATGATCTGGTTGAGCGAATACTGCAACGATCTGTACAGAGTTGGTGATTACTTCATCGTTCAGCATCTAAGAGTGTAAAGATTTAATAGGGATATACTCATCTTTATGATTATGACTCCATCCACCCCAAACCAACTGAGAGCTTCATATGGGTTCAGATACCACAATACATTTCATGAAAATGGAAGGGCTCGGTAATGATTTTATCATTACTCACGGCTACGATGATAACGATATCCAATCAATGAGCGACTCCTTTAGCCGGTTATGTGACCGAAGGCTTGGAATCGGTGCTGATGGACTTATATTTGTGCTGCCATCAAAAACAGCTGATTTCCGCATGAGAATTTTCAATTCCGACGGCAGTGAAGCTGAGATGTGTGGTAATGGCATTCGTTGCTTTGCCCGTTACCTAACAGTAAAAGAGCTGATAAACAAAAACAGTATTGATATCCAAACCCTTGCAGGTACTATAAATGTGACAATCCAAAGCGACACTTTATATAAGGTTAATATGGGTAAACCTGTTTTAAAACCTGAGCTTATACCGGTAAAAACTGAAAAAGACCAGCAGAATAAATACTTTGTGATGCAAAAGGTTAGTGCCGCTGACAGGGAGTTTGAAGTCACAGCAGTATCCATGGGTAACCCCCATGCTGTAATCTATCAGGATAATCTGGATGACGAACTGATAAATACCTACGGGCCCGTTCTTGAATCGCACACGCTCTTCCCCAAACGTATCAATGTAGAGTTTGTTAAAGTGCTATCTGATAAAGAGATACAAATGCGTGTATATGAGCGGGGCTGCGGAGAAACACAGGCGTGCGGAACAGGTGCATGCGCGGCGGTGGTTTCAGGTATTATGAATAAACTGCACGGAAATGATATTACAGTACATCTACAGGGTGGTGATTTAGAAATCTCATGGGCTGGTAATGAAAACGATCCTGTTTATATGAGTGGCCCGGCAAAGGAAGTTTTCCGCGGAAGTGTGAGTGTATGAGTTATTTTGAAGTAGTGATGCTAATCTGTTTTGGTATTAGCTGGCCTATATCTATTATTAAAGCATTAAAAACTAAAGTTGTTACAGGAAAAAGCCCCCTGTTTATGGCTATAGTGATGACAGGCTATGCCAGTGGGATCATGCATAAAGCGTTGTTTTCAAGAGATTGGGTTATCTTTCTTTACGCAACAAATTTTTTTCTGGTCGGGTTTGATCTTCTTTTGTTTTTCTATTTCAGCAAAAAAAACAATCTTTTGCACAAAAATATTTAGTTACTCTACTTGCACTGCTCAACAAGACTTTTATAAATCAGGTAACCCAAACTCCAATTCGACTGCCATCACAGGGCTACCCTATCTGGAAGACTCTTCGAGCTAAAACAATGCCCCTTTTGCTTTCTGTTTTGAACCATTACCCCATATAGTGATTCATTTTTAAAATATAGTACTATTTTTTTCAACTTTTTTTATTCCCTAAACAATTGGCTTTTTACAAATATCCTGCAACTTTGCTTAACCACATATTGTGGTATTATAGTTTTTGACACACTACATATACAGACCTCTGCCAATTATTTGTAAGCCATTGAATTATTAGGAGTAAAATTAACATTCATTAAAACAAAGAGCCTTCAACAAATATTCTTGACGTTTATTCGCAACCTATATAAAATGTTTTACATGGAAACAATATTTGATCATAATGTAACAGAACACGAGCTAAATAAGCTCTTTGGCGAATCTACTAACGGTAACAATTATATGTTTACACCAATAGATTCGAATGGACACAACAAACTACTCTATCATCTTTTTTTATTGAGAAATCAGCCAATAATGGCAGATATTTATCTTAAAAAGATGAATGATTCCATGAGGATTTTCGACTATTCTCATCGTGACAGTATAGCAACTATTTCTGAAAGTGAATATTACGACTGTATAAAATCAGCAATGAAAGAAAGTACTTTTATCTAAAAACCGTAAACTTTTTATTTTAACCTAACGAGTTGTTTACTATATTTTGTAGAATGCATAGTAACTCTATACAAGATTTTGCGCTTTGAACGTTTCTTAAATGTATTATACAGGAGTTTCAATCTGAGAGTTAAGCTATGGAAACAATTTTCGACCACAACGTAAACGAACACGAATTGCTGAGACTTTTTGGTACAGGCATAGACCGAAAACTGTATATGTGTTCGCAGTCAGATCCAGACGGACACAACGGCCTCCTCTTTCATCTCTACAGTATAAGAAGAAACCAATCTGTTGCAAAGCGCTACTTAAAGCGGATCAAAGATCCCAATTACGTTGTCGATCTCATTGAGTGTAATATCGTAAACGGTGAGTGAGCAACTTACAGTATGTTTGTAATTTTTCCAACAAAAAGCCTGCCCTTAGCACCAGCTTTATGCGGATGTTCGTTCTTCAAAAACTCAAGCAACGGCAAAAAGAATACTGGTGCGGGCTATTTTCAACTATCCACTTTCACTGTATTGGGGTTACTGCTGGTGGGACAGTCTAAAACTCCATCTGCTCCGTTCACACCAAAGCTGCTCTGATATATTCTGAAACAACAGCTATTGGACTCCAAAAGGGGATACGTTAAAAGTATGATGTATTAAATCCCTGCAATTTTTCTTATAATAAACGGGTATCTATATCTGGTGAGGGCAGATACACGCAGTTTACCTACTATGGAAAGCACAAGCGGCTTCGGGAATTTTGAAGCCGCTTGATTAAGTAGTAGATACATTTTATTTAACGATCATAAATCGTTCTGTAAGAATTTTACCCGCGTTTCTCAGAACGACAAAATAGAGACCTGCTGAGTGGTTTGAAGTATCAAATTCACGTACCATTCTGCCAGATCCTGTTACAGCATGTCTTTCAACAACTCTGCTTCTAAGATCAATTATTTTCAGATCCGCGCCACTATTCCCATTAACCTCGAAATTGATATCAATGACCGGTGATGCTGCTCTGTGGGTAATATTTAAAAAGTTGTTATTTGTTCTCTGAGCCGCAAAGGTTCTTCCGATTGGTAACAGCTCATCGACAATCTTTAGTTCTACATTTGCTAAAGTCACCGACTCATTACTGCTCTCACCAAGATTGAACTCTATTCTGGCGTTATCATCGGTTTCATCCATAGCAAGCTCAACGACGTGTGTCTGCATTTCAGGTCCGATGGTTACGGTTTTGGCTTTATATTCTGTCCATGGATCTCCATTATGTTTGTAAGAGATAAGGATATCACGCACACCATCCGCCGCAGCATCAAAACTGAGCTGATAGTTAAATCCGTTAATTAAAACAACATTACCCTGAAAGAGCTGCACATGCCACACCTCTTCCCCTTCATTATCGATATCAATCCTGACCTGGTTATCTTCAGCAGTTATCTCCGCTTCAGCATCTGCGCTGGTATGGGCATAAAAGCTCCAACCATCCGTGCCATCTGAAAAATCACCGTTGGTAAGGATAGGATCGGGGAAATCGTAAAAACTCCCAATCAGCTTTTTCGGTGCATCCATGACAATAGTTATTTCTTCACTCTCATCACTAATAGATCCTCTCCAGGCGATAAACTGCGCCCCTTCATCCGCAATAGCCCGGATTGTTACCGTGTCCCCTATATCGTATTCATCACGCTCAGGCGTAACTTCAATTTCACCCGGTCCTTCTACACTCATTAATAGCCTTGGGGCTCTCTCCCCGTACTTATCGATATTTATGGATCTAATTTTTTCACGAATGTATCTTCCCGATTCAGTCAGATCATTTTCTACATCCCAGCCGCCTTCAGTAGACGTTCCGGGTAAAAGGGCTGCTGATGCTTCATCGATATCACCTAATGACCAGTTTGCCATACTGATATTATTATCCACTGCCCACTCGATCCAGACATCACTCTCTTCGGCATAAACTGTTCGGTCTGTGCGTCCCCCCGATGCATCAGAGGTCCCCCATTCGGAGAGAAATATTGCTATCCCGTCATCCAGTGCCCCATCTGCTCTACTCCGTAAAGCCGAGCCGTGAGTACCAGAGTAGAAATGCAGGGCATAGGCAGTGTTATCATCGGATAAGGGATTTGCTGCCGGCTCATTGACAAATTGGCTGTAAAAACGTGTTCCTGCAATTACCAGATTATCACTATTTTCCCTTATGGCTTCTATAACTTCTTCAGAATACGCGGCGATATCATTCCAGCTCTGACTAACCGGTTCGTTGAATATTTCCCATATAAGGTTAGGATAATCACCATACTTTTCCGTTATTTCACTAAAAAACTCTATCGCTTCATCGAGATGAATGTCGTGGGTATGCCAGTCTACAATCACGTAGATCCCATTATCGATCGCGGCTTCAATTACCGAATCCACAAGAGCCCGCTGCCCCTCTTTATCGTAGACCCAGCCCCACTGCCATTGTCCATCCGCGCTCTCCTCATCGACAGCCATTGCAGCCCGTATTACATCAATACGCCAATCCTCAACCAACCAATTCACAACATCTCTGTTATAGTATTTTTGGGGTCCCCAGATAGACCAGTATAAACTCATCCCCATTAACTGTACTGGGTCATCATTTTCACCTACAATCTGATTGCCCTCTACCCGTAACCTTCCATGTCTCTCAACCGGTGTTTCTGCAAACGAGAGGGCAACCAGCAGAAGTGTAGACACCATAGCCCCCGAAAATAGCTTTGCGAGATTCAAAACAACCTCCTAATCTTAGTTAAACGCTTTAGCTTTGTTCGCTGTACTCATTACACCAAACCAACTGTTTGTTGGAATAAATATAACGGAAATTACCTGAATACGAATCCTTTAGTTGTAGGCATTATTGAAAAAGTGTTTTAATTGATTCAAAAGGGAGGGACGTATTTCCCCATAAAAAGGGGTTAAATACAGTAACTGCGGGATTTTTACTGTTCAAGACTTTTACTTGGCTTATAGAATTTTTTTTGTTCAACGAGACGAACTAAAAGCCCACTCTCATTGATACATTTACCACATTAAACACATCAAGAGTATTATACTCGTAGGAGCAGTCAAAATTGATGACATTACCCCAGAAAGCATCGCTATCTATACGAAACCCTAGTCCTCCAGTAATCTTCCAGGGGGTTGAGTGATCCTGAAGTATCTCTTTTTGCGCACCGATTCTTAATGCAAGAAACCTAAAAAGCTCCTGCTCTATTCCCCCGGCCATTTTCCAGGGCTGGTCCTCATAAAGCGGCAACTGCCCTTCGGCTATGAGCAGCGTAGCGTATCCGGCCTGAAAAGAGCCCCCCATATGAAGCGTTGCAGCATTTGACTCAAAATATCGCTTACCGGTGACCGTATTTTTCCACCTGTTAACAAGGGGTATATCCCGTAGCAATAGCCCATAGCCGATCTTGTTATTTATTTGCCACTGAAACCCTGCATCAAAACCAAGCCCAAAGGATGACCCTCCGGGAGAATCCGGAGAAAGGCTGTTAACTCTTGAAGAGGCAATCTTTAGCGAAGCACCCACTGAAACCGGATTTTTATACATAAATAACTGATTTATCCTGTAGGCCAAAGCACTCACAAAATAGAATTCTGTGAGCCCAAAATCGCGGTCCCCGGAATACATAATCGCCTGACCAAACCCCACATCCCGGGTTGCCCTGTTTACATATGTCGCCGCGATATTATCAAACCCAAACCTGTACTGGTAGGCAAAGGATGCTTCCTGCCACTGAACTCTGGCCATTCCCGCCGGGTTATACAAAACGCCATAGGCATCATCGGACAAAGCCACATAAGCGTTTCCAAGAGCAGCAGGACGCGCAAACATTGGAATCTGATTAGCCGATGATGAATGACCGCTAAGTGGGTCATCCCGGTAGTTAAACACTACATCTTTGCTTCCCCCCTCTATGAAATAATTAAGTGCCCCATAAAGAAAAGCTGCACCTGTAAGACCGGAAGTGGAATAAAGCATTTGCTTTCTATTGTTTAGATGGTGGCCAAAATAGGGCCGGGTTATGCCATTTTCTCTAATTCCATGAACTCTTTTTACTGCAGATTCCATAAGAAATGATGCATCCACACCTACTTGCCCTTCAATACTCACCTCGTCAATAATTTCACGCAGATCTATATCGTACAACTGCAGTTGTATTCCCCACCTTCCCTTATTGTAATCGAGCATTCCGGATAAAACTCTGTCCATCCCGGCTTCTCTTCCCAAATAGATTATACATCTGGGATCCAGGCAACGATCAGGAATTCTAAGTTCTTTTTCTTCAAGGATAGTCTCAACCTGTTCTGAAGAATGAACCTGGTAAAAACCCATATCCAACAGTTTTTCCTCGATCTCGTTTGTTATACGTTGAGCAGCTACGTGCTGCCCTGTATTGCTTTCAAGTTCAAGAACCCCAATATGTACTTTGGACTCTTCTCCCGAGACGTTTTTTAAAGCGACCAAACCCGTTAACAGAACAAACCACGTGACCCTTTTCACTAAGCCCTCCGAAAAATCAAACCGTAAAAATTCTATTTCATAAGAATTACAGGATTCATATACTGAACCTTATTACCCGACATATCTTTTACTGTGAGTACTACAAAGTATCGTCCATTTCTAAGCATCCTTCCCTGAGGTATGCCACCATAAGGAAATACATCGCTGTTCCAGACTTCAAGTCTGGATGTAGTACGGCCGTTCCACCACACCCTATGTTTGCCCGTTGAAGCATTTAGCAGTTCCACGGCCCAGACTCTTTCACCGACGTTGTTGTATATGTGAACTTTAGCACTGGCAACCCTTTGATCAGGTGCATCTATTCTAAACATTATACACGTCCCTTTGGGAGCATCATGCCCAAACTCATTCACCGGCTTTATATAGGGAGAAAATGGATTGGGTGACACTTTAAGATTAGCAGACAGAGTTCTGGGCTCAGATACCAGTGCAAATTGCGAAAAGTTAGCAACTTTTGCGCTTACATATTCGCCCTCATCTTCAACAGTACTATTGGATAGAGTATTCCACTGAAGCGAATCCTGATCCCATCGGGCAACCCAGAAGTCCCTTTTGCCCCTTATAGCTTCAGATCGTAACCCTTCCGGTATTTGCAAGAAAATCTTGATACTGTCTTCAGAAAGATTAAAGGGAGTACCCCTAAGTTCTGTTATTTCATATGCCACAGTATCTACCATTCTTAAGTTACCAGCCCCTCGTTTCATCTGATTTCTGGTATTAGGTATTGAGACCTGCAAAAGCCCATTTTCAGTACCTCCGGTTATATCTGGAGGAAAAAGTATTTTACAGCCTCTTCCGGTAGTAACAGTATCATAGTAACTATTTGAAGCCAAGACATACCGTACATTTAGTCCAGCATTCATTCTTCTGCTATTTTTATCAACAGGGTTATACTCACCCGTAATTAAACCACTTCGAGCGAGCACTCTGACAAACCCTACAAAATTACCGGAAGGTTTGAATATTCCCTCCTGATCTATTTCACCACTTTCCTTAGGCACTACACTCCAAATTGGGTTAACTTCCACTTCGTTGCCATCTGAATCGACACCCACAGCCCTGAACCGCGCTCTTTCGATCCCGGAAGTAGTTATGGGATTTGGGTTAGATGCGTCAATTCTTACAACAGCTATTGAGCTGAGTGAGGAGCCACTCACAGTAAATTTCACTGAATCAATACGTCCCACATCAGGTGCAAGCCTTACCTTTGCGGTATCAATTTCGGCATACAGGGTTACAGGTGAAGTTATCCTGTTTCCCGGTGTTGTAAGATGTATCTGCTCACCCCTGGTAGCATCTATTCTACAGCCCTGAGCATTTTCAAGTCGCCAGGATATAGCGTCGCTTCTGATATTCTCATCCTCGATAAATGCCGAACTGTAATAACCTTTAACAGAAACGGTTACCGAATACCCCGAAGGAAGGGGTATAGGATCTTCAGATGAAGGAACTATTTCAAATCTTGAAAGCCTACTTGTATCAGCAGTTACAAAGGTGGTAAATGTTGCTCTTTCACCTCCGTACACATCCCCATCCCTATACGCTTTGAAGTAGTAAAAAAGATCAGTTCCGTTTTTCCGGGGAGAAAACGTGAAATTATACTCAAAGCTAGTATCGCTTTTTTCTATCATCCTGTACATTGATTCACCCCTGCTTCTGTAAAAAAGCCTGGCAGAATCCAGCTTTTCAACAGATTTGATCATCAGAGATACTTTTCCATCCAAGGGTTCAACACTCGATGGACTATTATGTATTACGGGTAACTTTACAGTGTCAGTATGAGTTGTAGCTGTTTCCGGTACGGTGAAGCTTCTATAGGATAAACCAAGAACAGAATCAGCATCAGGCTCAACTTCAATAATATAAGTTCCATGCCCGGCTCCAGTCAATGTATCGCCTCTATCTAAGTTTCTTATAAGCGGAGATCGTATTCTTATTCTAACATCACCATCAAAATCTTCCAAATGCCAGGTAAGTGCTTTATCGCCAGGTTTCATAAACAACTCAATATGAGCTGGTACGGCTCGTCCCTCTGTGATTTCGATGATTGGTAACGGAGCAACGCTGTCAAGGTACAGTCCATCGTAACCAGCCTGTACGGAATACTTTCCATCAGGAATATCTAAGATTTCAAAATACCCGTCTGCCTGACTTGTACCACGTCTGACCGCTTTATTGCTTTCCTTATCCATAAGAGTAATAGAGGCATTTCTTACATTTTGGTTCTGGTAAAAAGTTCTTACATTCCCCGACACCAATGCTTTGCTCATCAATGTGTCATTGTATTCAATAGCAGATGACGGAGCGGTTACTACAGTGCCCGGATCTTCCACAGTTCCAAAGCCAGAAGCAGCACTATACACTTTATATTCCCTATCCGCTGTAAGGTTTGCACTGTAATATCCATAGGTTCTGTCAGAATACACCCTTACAGTATCGTTTTCATCACTGTTTATGAAGGTAACAGAAGCATTTCTGATTGGCGCATACACATACCTATCCTGTGACCAGGTGCGCCCAATAATGTAACCACTGACCATAACTGCCCCGGGATTCAAAGTGATGTTTCGTACCCTTGAACCAGTTACAGTAATTTCTCTGGAGTAGTTAGAGAAACCCGCTTTTTGAGCAGTAAGGGTATAGCTACCCGGTTCAACCGAAAAGGAGTAGGAACCATCCTGAGGTGTAGAGGGTTGTTCGTCAATCTGAATTCCATTTTGAAGCAATCTCACTCTAACACCGACAATCGGTCTTGCATCACTGTTTCGAACCGAACCTGATAGAGTATAGGTGTTTTTTTGAAGCACAAAAGGATCTAACCTTTTATTTTCAGATACTCTTAAATCTACCGTTCTGGTCTGGGATGTTCTATATCCATTTTTAGCAGCACTGACTCTCCAGTTAGCATCATAGCAGTTAAGAATGTAATTTCCCTGTGAATTGGACTTAGCGGTAACAGTGTCCCCCATATCGGAAACGGCGGTAATGGTTGCAAGATTAATTGATGCCCCTGCTTCATCGATCACTCTTCCGTAAATTGTTGCCGGGGGGCGCTCCATGTACAGTGTATCATGGGTTTGAACACCCGCTTTTACTGTAACGGTTCTGCTTGCATCCAGAAAGCCTTCCTTTACTGCTGTAACCCGGTATCTACCTTCAGGCCGGGTTCTTGAAAGCCTGCCACTTTCATCGGTATAGAAAAAAAGCGGCGCTTCCATTGAACCATCCACCACATCTACTTTAATTTCCACCAGTCCAAGAGAATTATACATAGTATCAGCACTTTCACCAGTCCCAAACACAACTTTTTCTCTGGTATACAGATTCATCACACCGGTGGGTGAAGAATAAGAGAACCCACTAAGCTCTCCTGCAGTGGAAGCACCACTGTTATCAATGGCCATTACCCTCCAGGTGTAATTGTTGCTGGTAAATATTGAAGCAGCATTTATCGATACACTCATAGTATCGTCTTCACCACCAGAGGCAGAAACCGTTCTCTCCCATACAACAATCTGAGCACTGAGCTCATCCCCCAAACCAGGCAAAAGAGAGTCTGATGATGTATACACATAAAGTTGATAGGTATTTGCGTCAGGGTCCAGATTACTCCATTTAAAATTGAATGTGGGGTTTTCTGAACTGTTAAGCTTCTGGTCAACAGGATAGATATTTTCAGGTATATTTAACTGCTCACCCTCAATGGTAAAATCAGCGGGAGGTAATTTGATTTTTGAAGATGAAAGCGCCGGATGATTACCATAATTATTCAGTACAACCCACGTGTACCACTGCCCTGGTGAAAGCGGTGGCGGGTTAGCAGTTAATGTACCTGATGGATCAGGTGCGCCGTAGGTAATTTGCGTGTGTGGTGTAATGGCCTGCCACACCACACTTACACCCGAAAGATTAATAGTACCACTTGAGCTATCGATAGATATAGGTTCGTCAGAGAGCAAAATATGGTAATAGGGTACTTCAGGATTAGCATCCCACTGAAAGACAGGTGTTATGGAGCTTATCGTTCCTGAAGGAGACTGCCAGTTTACCGGGTCTTCACTTTCAATAATAATTTGAAACTCATTTGAGATAAGTGTATCCGTTTCCATAGGCCAGGCTACAATACCATAATACAACCCAGTGCTCATTTGTTCCTGATCTGTAGGCCTGAAAGCTATACCTCTGCTTGCTGGAGAGCCATCAAAATGGACATTATCCCATACAGTGTTAGAGGTGGTATCTACCCATGGGTTGTTTATTTTGTGGCGGTAGTTACTGAGATCACCCCCACCGGGACTTCTGTCAAAGTAGATAATTCCCGAATCGGGAGCTGTAATAGTTTGATCCAGTGGATTTCGGGTTGTACCGCTCCACTTAACCCACATCACCTGATCTGCCGCACGCGCCCCTACAGGCGCTTCAACTATCACATAATCACTTGCAATCTGAGCCACAGCCATAAAAGTTGTACAGAGTAACAAAAGGGCTGTTTTAGCCGAAAAATTCATACCAGATCCTTTCAACTATTTCTCTTCCTTTAAAAATGGTAAAATAGACCTGTCTTAAAAGCAGGCAGAGGTAACACATCCAGTTCTACAAGAACTTGTATTTTGGAGCCAAAAGCTGACCCTAAGCTTAGAATTGGCATCATAGCAGCATCGCCAATTTTCAATTCCCGAATAGTTCTTCCTCCAACCAGATTATCCATGTCATTATATCTTACATCAAAGGCAAAAATCCCAAAATTCAGAAACGAAGAACGGTATCTGCCATGCAGCATGATCACATGATCAACACTTATGCCCACATCAAAGTCAAGGGAATCCACCAAACCCTCATTGTTACCGGCAGATTCTATGGTTCTTTGTTCTTTATGAATATTATCCAACCCCAATTCAATATCACCATAAATTTTCGTATATGAAAGGGATAGCAGTCCGGGCCATACATCGAATGCTAAAGTATGCCCATGAGGTATTCTCCAGTGCAATTTACTATCGGTACTATACCCCACACTATCGATTGCGTTTGACAGTAGAATATCTCTAACTTCGGGGTCGAGTAATTGATCGGGGTCTTCAAGATCATATTTCATCTGGAACGTTTCGGGGTCTATAAATGAGGGGACAATGTACCTGGCTCTAAGTGAACCAGATGCCTCTTTTTGTAACCCGAACCTTGATACAAGTGAGAGCCTCCAAAGTTGCACGCCAAATGTAGGCGTCCAGGCCTGGGCCTTGTAATTTCCAAGCGCATAACCATTAATTCTGTCGGAGGGATAATCCAATTCGCCATGAATCGGTGAGAGCATTGATTGATTTGGATCAAGATCGATACTGTAAGATCCAAGCAAATCAATATCAACACGCCCTCTGAGATCTGCGTTAAAAAGATGACGATGCAAATTAAAAGCAAAAGAGACATTTCTGTTTAACTCATAGGCGTATCCAAAAGTCATTGTCTCCCAACCCATCGATATACTTACAGGCGCATTGACTGTTCCTCTGAGCATAAATTCCAATTCATCAGGTAAAGAATCGGGCGCCAGGTGCAGGTACGGATTACCCAGAAACGTATGGTAATTCATTGAAAAGTTTTGCGTATAGGCAAAGCTCCCAACCCCATTTAACATTGGCACATCTACCCTTATCGTGTTATTTGCACTCTGAGCGGCCACACCGGTTGGTTTAAATTCCTCACCATTTTTAAAAAGTGTCGTATCATTGAATAGCGTGTCGATAATTGGATCAAAACGTCCTGCAATGTTGCGCAAATTAACACTTCGATTTACCGGCAGGTTAAAACCAAAGTACCCAACAGGATACTGAAAGGAGACATTTAGAGGTGATCTCAGGAGGTCGTAGTTAAATCCTGCTGAAACTCGTGTTTCAAATGTGGGCAGAACAATACTTCCATCTTGTTCACCATTTATTTTTAATGCCAGCACTATAACGATCAGAGCAGCCAGTTTTGGCCTTATACGAATACAGCGATTCATAATACATTCCCTTCGTAACGGAATAAAAATACTCTATCATTATACGGGTCTTAGCAGGTGATGTCAACAAAGAATGGATATTTATTCTGGGGAGGTAGAGGTAAGTGTCTAATATACAAAAGACAATTTGCAGAGTGAATGTTTACTCTGCAAATTGTCTCAAAAGGAGAGAATGTAAGTAACTATAATTACACCTAATTTGTTTTCTTTTGCTGCAACGTATCAGAGATCTTACTTTTCAAATCACTGGAGTATTTAAAGAGCGGCACGACTCTTCTCAACAATGGAACGACTTCACCCGTTTTGGGATTACGTGCGGGGCGGGGCTTTCTTTCTTTAGTGTAAAATGTACCGAATCCCCTGATCTCAATATTCTTCCCACTCTCAAGAAACGTTGAAACAGTTTCCAATAACTCTTCAACAACTATTTTAGTATCTGCTTGTGTAAGTCCTGTGGATTTTGCAACAGAAGCGATTAAATCATGTTTTGTTGTATTTGGCACAATTCCCTCCTAAAAAACTAACTCAATAAAATATCCCATGAATTTAAAATAAAGTCAAGCACTTCTTTATTATCTTCGGGGCTCTAAACCAAACCCTTAAAAATTATACATGATAACAAAAGATTACGCCAGTCTTCTTCACTATTTTTATATCCTAATCACCTCAGATTCAACACTTTTTTGAAAAAGCACTCCTAATATACCTTTAAAACCCCCCAATAGTGCTATTTATAGCTATCAGCGCCTATTATCCTTTTGAACCTGAACGGGGGTGAAAGCTACGATGAACCTCGATTAAATACTCCCGGTCCACATGGGTGTAGATCTCCGTAGTCACTATATTGGAATGCCCAAGCATCTCCTGAACCGTTCTTATGTCTGCCCCCCCCTCCAAAAGATGAGTAGCAAAAGAATGTCTGAGAGTATGAGGTGATATTTCCTTTTTTATACCAGCGAGTTTTGCATAGGAATTTAATATCTTCCATATCCCCATGCGACTAATCGCATTACCTCTGATATTAAGAAAAACAGTACTATCTGAATGCGCTTTTTGAAATAAGCTTCTTTCCTTATTACTATATTCATTTATCCAGTACAGGGCAGAATCACCAATTGGGACGATTCTTTCCTTTGACCCCTTTCCAAAAATTCTTACGAATCCTTCTACGGAGATGATTTGTTCATAAGTAAAAGTTATCAATTCAGACACCCTCATACCAGTAGCATAAAGCGTTTCGAACATCGCTCTGTCCCGCAATCCGCCTCTTTTTTTTAAGTCAATGGATAACAACAGCTTTTCTATTTCATCTACACTAAGCACAGCTGGAAGCTTTCTTTTAACTTTAGGAGCTTCAAGCAACTCACTTGGATCTTCTCTAATAAATCCTTCAGAGGACACAAACGCGAAAAAACTTTTTATGGAAGAAATTGAACGTTGAATCGAGGATGGTGCAAATCCAATATCATAGAGAAGGCGAATATACTTTGACAATATAGATGGATTAACCTCGTTAAGATCAACTATATTGTTTTGCCGAAGAAAGCAACCTAAGCGGTTAAGGTCAAACTTGTACGAGTCAGATGTATTTTCACTTAATGTTTTTTCTAATTGAATATAGGCAATATATGCATCGATATATTGAAGCTTATCCATCTAATTACACCAGAAAAGGATTTTGACGTTTCTCCCGTCCAATAGTCGTTCTCCCCCCATGTCCCGGACAAACCGTGGTATCATCAGATAATTTCAGCAGTTTTTCCTTTATGCCTTCAATAAGAAGTTTACCATCACCGCAAGGGAAATCACTTCTGCCTACAGATCCCGCAAACAACACATCCCCACTAAAACACACCTTATCAATAACAACCGCGCATCCCCCGGGAGTGTGCCCTGGAAGGTGAATAAACTCAAGCTCAAAGCCTCCCAGACTTGCTTTACCCTCCTGTATAGAAGCAACTGGCCCCTCATAAGAAAAGGACAGTCCAAGCATTACTGAACCATTAAACTCAGAATTCCGTAACATAGGAAGATCCGAGGGATGTATGTAAATGTCGGTGTCAGGGTATCTTTCAAGCACTTCCGGTATACCTGTAATGTGATCAAAGTGCCCGTGAGTTAATACAACCGCGCTAACTGACAGCGCGTTAGACTTTATGAAATTCAGTATCTCAGAGCAACCCTGTGCAGGATCAATAATTATACACTGTTTGTTACTATTGTGTAACAGATAAGAATTTACCTGAAGAGGTCCTGTACTAACCGCAAAGTATTCAAAAGCCATATAAAAAGGTCCTTTTTTTCATTTTGAAAACATTTCTGTTTAATTGTAAAATTCTTTCACAATGAAGGGGTATAGAGCGGCTCTTCGAATTCACCGGCCAAAACCACCTCAGGTTCAAGTAGCACACCATGTAGCTCATAAACGGCTTTTCTTACCTGATTAATCAGTTTCATTACATCCCCGGCTTTTCCCTTCCCTTTATTGAGAAAGAAATTTGCATGCTTTGCTGATATTTCAATGTCACCACATTTCGCGCCCTTTAACGATGTCTTTTCAATAAGAGTGCCTGCATAAAAGCCCTGAGGTCTCTTGAATACACTTCCACAATTTGGATACTGAAGCGGCTGTTTTGCAGCTCTTCTTTTAAGCACATTCCTTCGCAATACACCCAGTTCCTCCAAAGACTCTGCGGGCCTGAATCTAAACCGTGAGTTGAGCACTATTGCGTCTAATTTTTTTATGAGACTACTACGATAATCAAATTCCAATTCACTTTTATCTTGCTCAACAATCTCCCCGGTGGAACAATCAAGGTAGGAAGCACTCAAGAGCGGATCTGAAACAGTGGATTCAAATGCCCCGGCATTCATTGTTAATCCACCACCAATTGTACCAGGAATACCGGAAAGATACTCAAGCCCCGAAAGCCCCCTGCTTACCGCCTCTGCAATTATCTCATCAAGAGAACACCCGGCATTGCACTGAAGCTCATTTCCGTTCCAGTTTTTTTCTTTGAACTTCACCGATAAATTTAGTACCAACCCGCTCCACCCACTGTCGCTTATGAGCAGGTTGCTCCCCCTGCCTAACACCAAAATGGGCATATTGTCCGATTTAGCCTGGAAAACCATTTCCTTAAGCTGCTCTATACTGTCTGGTTCACAGTAGTAACGCGCTACCCCTCCGATTCTCAGTGTAGTAAATGGGGCGAGGTCTATATTTTCTCTAAGTTGTGTCATATTACTCATTTAAATATATTTTGTATATACCTTTTTCAACAAAAAAATTCACAATTTCTTCATCCAGATGCCCGGCCTGAACTTCTTTGCGCAAAATGCTTATAGCTTTTTCAGGCGCCATCTTTGGTTTATAGGGACGATCCTGTGCAACCAGAGCTTCATAAATATCTACGACAGCCAAAATCCTGCTCTCAAGAGGGATCTCCTCCCCGCATAACCCATGTGGATAGCCACTACCATCGATTTTTTCATGGTGACAACACGCAATAAAAGGAATCTGTTCCATTTGCCGTGTCCATGGAATTTTTGAGAGGATTCTATACGTCGACATAGCATGTGAATTTATGACTTTTCGTTCATCACTGGTTAAATTACCCGCACGTACAGATAAAAAACGCCACTCGGTGTCGGTAAAAACACAGTGTTGTGTACCATCGGGAGTAATATAGTATTTCTCCTTTATGGTTTGAAGGAGCTGAAAATTTTGATCATTGAGATAACCCGAGCCATTCACCATTCTCACAAACTCTATATCCTTATCTATCTCCTCCTGTGATTGCCAGGAAACCTTACCGCTGTTTGTTCTTAAAAGCAGCCTTACATATTCAAACCTGGCGATAAGTGCGGCCATTTCTCCTGCAGAGAGACGAGATTCTTTAGTAAGCAGAGCTTCGGGAACACCAATTTTGCCTATATCATGAAGCAACGCAGCAAACTCAAATTGTCGCACTCTTTCAGGGGAAGAAGCCAGTGCCGAGAAAGGCCCCTCTTGGTTGGACGCGGCTTCCACAAATGCCATGGCGTAACCTTTGACTCTACGTGAGTGGCCACTGGTAACCCTGTCTCTTTCATCAATAGCAGCAATGGAAGAGCTTATAAAGCCCTCAAAAATACTTTCAATACTTTCATAAAGGCTTACTCTTTCGATTGAAACTGCGGCATAACTGGCAATCGATTGAATTATATCCTCATCACTAAGAGAGAAGGACACGACCTGCGAGGGCACATCATCTGCGTTTGTTATACTTTTCGTTCCGTCTCTCTTTTTATTCATCAGCTGTAAAACACCAACTATTTCACCATCCAGATTCTTAAGGGGAACAGTAAGCATCGATTTAGCTCTGTAGCCAAACCTTCTCTCCAAATCCCTTGAAAAACTATAGGGTACAGTATTTCCAATATCATACACATCATCTATTGAAAGCAGTTTTCCCGAGATAGCCACATACCCAGCAATGGATTTTGTGTTTACGGGGAAAACGATTTCTTCATTCTGCTTTACAGCAATTGAATCGTTTTGTGAAATTCTGAATCTAAGAAAGGGTTTTTCTCTCCCGTTTTCTTCAATTTCTTCATACATATAAATACTACCGGCATCAGCGCCTGAAATATCACGGCTGACGGATAAAATAAGCTCAAGAAGCCTGTTGAGGTTATTTTCGTATGATAAAGCAGTCCCGATCTGCATCAGCCGGTAATTTTGTTTTCGAAGTTTCGCAATCTCCTGTATCAGGTTACGGTTATTTTGAAGTGAATCGTAATTGCGGGCAATTGAAAGAACAATTGTATACACAGCAGATTCACTCAGGGGTAATTTAAAAACACCACCCAAAGGCACACTTTTCATAAATGAAGGTATTTCAGCTTCTTTTTCTACACACTGATAGTAGGGGACTTTTTCACCAAACCCGACTGGCAGTGATCTAAAAAGCTCCAATAATGCATCTTTGGTACATAGATTAAAGGAGATAAATGCAGCAGGCAAATCCCCACAGGACTCATCATACCCCAAAGAAAGGTTTTCACAATGTTGAATGGATAGACCCAAAGAGAGTGCTGCTTTTGAAAACATTGCACAGTTATTCTCCGAAACAGGACCTACGAGTACAATGCGTTTACTCATATTTGTTCTCTTGATTTGAGAAGTGCATAAAGTGTAGCGTTTCGTTTAAAATGGCAAACAAAGGAAATGAACTTCTGTAGAATTGTAACTCAAAAGAGGGAGACAGTCAAATAAAAAAAGCCCCTTCTGATTGAAGAGGCTTAAAATGGCGGACCGGACGAGACTCGAACTCGCGGCCTCTGGCTTGACAGGCCAGCGTTCTAACCAACTGAACTACCGGTCCAAATTTATATAAAAAAATTAAATGGGCGTTGTAGGATTCGAACCTACGACCACCTGCTTGTAAGGCAGGCACTCTATACCAGCTGAGCTAAACGCCCTTTTTTTCGGTCTTTTCTTTTCCATCCTTTGAAATTCCGGCTAGTATACCGTAGGGAATCAATCCACAGTAAACTAAAACCAAAATAACTGGCGCCACACTTTTAGAAAGCGGGTTACTAACCGGCCCCTGAGCCAACAGCACATAGGCAACCACCAGTAAGACAAAACTTATTCCAAAGACCACAATATTCTTATTATCAAACAGCATTTTTTTCATGATACCGCCTTGAAAGAGTAATAAAATAGACTATACCCAATTTAAAGTCAACAAAAAAATCACAATTTTAGTTCAGAAGTAGAATCTTTTTTCACATCCTGATCTTTTGAGCTTAATGTGAGCATTCTTTCACGGGTTACCCTGATAGCCTCATTTAAAAGCTCAGCAAGATTTTTGAGCTGATCACCTTTACGAAGCTTGATCTCGTTAGTGTAATCGCCATCGATTATGCTCTTGCATGCTTTCTCAAATCGGTACACAGGCCCGGCCAGTTTGTGCGAAAAAAAGATAGTCAAAAGCACGATCTGAGCAATTATTAGTACCATACCCACAGTTACGACCACCATGAGAGAACCTAATAGTTCACGCCTAAAAACGTTGTTGGCAGAAAAGCTACTCACATATTCCTGGAGCTGGTTGGTAAGAGCTTTATACTGCTCCACCCCCGGTTCGACCTGATCCTGCAAAGTGTAGGCGATAGTACTTTCCATGTCACTTCTTACAATACGCATGGTAGAATTGATAATTGCCTCAGAAGCAAAATAGAGAGTAAAAAGCATAAACGCTAAAAATATGATCATAGGCACCATAAAGGTAACCATATACCGGCCCTGGATGTTGCGATTGATGAAAAAGCGTTTTCTGGTAAATGTCGTACCTTTTTTGTCCGTCATATAAGGACTCCCTTTTTCTTTGCTGGATACTCTATCCGTGTATGAAAGATACCCTGAAGCACGGGCATAAATCCTTCTACTATACCATAAAGGTCCCTCTGCGTAAGATTACACTGATCAAGCTGAGAGGCCAAAAACTTATCCCTGATAATCTTTTTCACCAACTCCCTTAAAAGCTTTGGTGAACTGCTTGCAATACTTCTGGAGGCAGCTTCCACAGAATCTGCCAGCATAATTATCGCCGCCTCACGGGTCTGAGGCGGGGGTCCAGGATACCTGAAATCCTTTTCCTGTACTTGTTTGTGTGGATCCTGCTCCAGGGCTTTTTCATAAAAGAAAGAGACAGTACTGGTCCCGTGATGTTGCCTGATAATGTCCTGGATAATTAAAGGCAGTTTATGTTTCTTTGCCAAATCTACCCCCTCCCTGACATGAGAAGATATCACCAGTGCACTCATTGAGGGGGTTAGTTTGTTGTGTCGGTTTTTATCACCATGCATACAGTTTTCCACAAAATAGTCTGACTTTTCTATCTTCCCTATATCATGATAATATGAAGCCACCCTGGCTAACAGGGCATTGGCCCCTATTCTTAAAGCAGCCGACTCTGCCAGATTACCAACCAACACACTATGATTATAGGTACCGGCAGCTTCAATTGAAAGACGCTTTAGAATCGGATGATTCATATCAGATAACTCAACCAGGGTCATGTCGGTTGTTATATCGAAAATTCTTTCGAAAAAAGGCGTGAAGGCCATGGCAATGAAAACAGATCCGGTGACTCCGAAAAAGGCCAGCAGATAATTTTGAAACAGCGCAATCAGTGAGAACTGATACCCAATAAAATGCCACATAGAGATATTTATAATACAGATTATGAAACTGGGAGGTATCGCTCTGAAAAAATGCCACCGATAGCGAATTTTGTAGGTAAAAAGTGCCAGCAATAGTGAGCCAAGAAAGGTGTAGATAAAAAAGAACTGATTAAACCCAAGCACCACACTATAATAAAGACTTACAAACAGAGCCATGATCATCGACAGGCGCAGATTAAACAAAATAGCCGAAAGAATAACGCCAATAAATACCGGATTTATATACTCGGGGATAAGAGTGAATTCCGTTACCCCCTCAAAGAACTTGGGCAACACTGCCAGCCCCAGTCGTATAATAAGCAATTGAAGAAGAAGGATTAGCGCAAAGGCAAAGGTACGCTTAGGTGACTTCATTAGCTCCGGCTCATAGTTTTTTAGATAAAAAGCCATGAAAAAGAGCGGGATAAGAACCAGCATTAAACGCCCCAGGTTTCCGGTCCTGATTCTTTTTTTCTCAAGCGTACTCTCGGTTCTGTCCATTGCCATATGCATTGAGCGTATTTTTTGCATCACTTCAGGAGTTACTTCCTGATGCTTACGCACAATCTCGGTATCTTTGATTACCTTACCACTGGTTTCCCGAATCTCTTTTGCGGCCTCCTGGCGTCTTTGCATGGTGAGAGCACGGTTAACATTTATGTTTGGACGCACATACGCAAACAACACCTCATAGATAGTACTAAGGGCCTCATCATCCATTTGCAGGTCACGCTTGAGCCTGCTTACGACCTGCTCAAGAGCGATTTCCTTTACCGGAATCTCAGCCACTGAAACCACCAACTCAGAGTCTTCCCTGAGCAAGCTAACGAAGTTTTTATCGTAATGTATTTGCTGATCGAAATCGGTATTGTACTCTGCCCTGAGTTCTGCAAGGTGTTCCGGTGACCTGACAAAAAGCACCGACGCGACCCCCTTTTCGAGCATAAAGGAAGCCTGCTGTATCGCTTCATCTAAAAGCTTGGGGCGTTTTAGAAGAGTGCTGACTGCTCTCTCGGAGATATCTTTGGACAACTCCCTTTTAATATCTCTTTTAACCGAATCGGTTGACGATTCCTCTATGTAGCTTGTTACTTTACCCTTTGCTTCCTCAATACTTTTTACTACTTCCCTGGCAACGGTAACATCATAATCCATCACCAAAAGCACCTCATCCATGGCCTCCTGCCGCCTTCTCTCAAGCTCCTCGGGCAAACGCTTGATATCAAAGGTAAACGGAGCAATAATGGTCTCTTTGGCAGCTTCGCCTATTTTGGGTAGATCAAAAGGCTGAACAGTTTCATGATACGGAAACAGCAGCACAACAAACACTACCGTTACGGCAAGAATAAGCATCGGAAGGGTAATAAACTTCGGCAGTCTTATACCGGAAGAAACATCGGTATATATTTGTTTAATGTCTTTGTTCAGGATATTTTTCAGCATCAGGAGAAACCGGTTTCAATTTTTAACCATACATACCCCCGGGTAGAGGGAGGAGATATAAGAAAAAGGTACCATTTTTACTGATTGGAATCGTGTCTTATCGGCTCCACATCATCAGTAAAACATTCCTTCGTCTGTGCATGTTATAAATTTTGTTATAATTGAGAATATACTACCTGTGCGAATAACTGGGTTGAGTGTTGTTTTAGAATAAAACAGGAACACAGGGGTTGCGTATTCACCCTTATGTTCCTATAATTTTCAACTAAGTCACAGAGAAAATTTATTCTTCCTCTTGCTCTTCTTCAGGCGCTACGTCTTCGTTATCTTCCTCAACTTGGGGTTCTTCTTCGACTTCTACACCCTCCTCTAAAAGCCTTCTTTCGTGTCTGAGCTCGGCCAGCTTTCTTTCGGCTGCTTCAGCCGCCTCTCTTGCCTCATCCAGCCTGATCTGATCTTCTTCACTCACTCTGTAAGATGGACCACAGCCCACTGAAGCAATCATCAAAAATGCCCCTATCATTAAAAGGCTTATAGCTCGTACGGTTCTCGACATCTCTAAATCCTCCTGAATAAATCTATGGCTGAGATAATTTTCAATTATATATTACCTGTGATAATACCCATAATAATAGTTTCTAAGGAAGAGCCAAGTCAAGCGTAATCAACGATTGAATCAATTATTCTTCCAAAAGACTTAGCCCTAACTCTTTTAGCTGCTCCTGTGAAACCTTGTCCGGAGCATTATCCATAGGCGAAATACCTGCTGTGGTCTTAGGGAATGGTATCACCTCCCTTATGCTCTCCAATTCAAGCATCAGCATTATAAGCCTGTCTAAACCAAGCGCAATTCCTCCATGGGGCGGAGCACCATAGCTGAGCGCCTGAATGAGAAACCCAAACTTTTCTTTCGCCCTGGCCTCATCGATCCCAAGCAGTTCGAACGTTTTCATCTGAAGCGCTCTTTGATGAATCCTAATACTTCCACCACCAATTTCCGTTCCATTGAGCACCAGATCATACGCTCTTGAGCGGGCTTTGTAGTATTCATCACCTTCAAGAAGCTCTATGTCCTCCTCTAGAGGAGCTGTAAAAGGGTGATGAACGGAGGTGTAACGCTGCTCTTCATCACTGTACTCAAAAAGTGGAAATTTGTTCACCCACACAAACTTATACTCACCAGGGACTATCAAATCATTCACTCGTGCCAATTCAAGCCTTAACTGCCCCAAAGAGGTGTAACACACTTTCTTATCTGCTGCGACCGCAAAAATCATATCCCCGGGCTTTGCCCCCACCGTTTTTAAAAGAGCAGCGATCTCTTCATCGGTGAAAAATTTTGCCGATGGCCCCTCTACAGCCTTATCATCCCTAACTCTAAGCCACACAAGCCCCTTTGCTCCATACTGAGCAACCAGTGCTGTCAGTTTATCGATCTGTTTTCTCGAGAACTTAGCACTATCTCCAGAACAGATAGCTGCTATGTGCCCCTTATTCTCTAAAACCGAACTAAACACCTTAAAGCTGCTGTTCTTAAATACAGGTGCTATATCGTGTATCGGGAGGTCGAACCGAAGATCAGGTTTGTCGCTACCATACGTGCAGAAAGCTTCTTCATAGCTCATTTTTCTAAACGGTGTCTCAATATCAACAGAAAGACACTTTGAAAAGACCGTTTTCATCAGCCCCTCAAAGATTTCATAAATATCCTGCTCATCAATAAATGAAAGCTCTGCATCAATTTGGGTGAATTCCGGTTGACGGTCAGCCCGAAGATCTTCATCCCTAAAGCAGCGTGCCACCTGAAAATACCTCTCAAAGCCAGAAACCATAAGTATCTGTTTATAGGTCTGAGGTGACTGGGGCAGGGCATAGAAACGTCCCCGGTTTGTTCTGCTTGGAACCAGAAAGTCCCTGGCCCCTTCGGGTGTGCTTTTCATCAAAATCGGTGTCTCTATCTCAGAAAAACCCTGTTCCCAAAGAAATTTGCGGGCTTCCATAGAAACAGAGTGGCGAAAGAGAATGTTTCTTTGAAGCGCGGGCCTCCTCAAGTCCAGATAGCGGTACCTTAAACGTAACTCCTCAGATTCAGACTGCTCCGGATCGTTTATATGAAGCGGTGGAGTGGAGGATTCATTGAGTACTGTAAGCTCTTTAACTGCCACCTCAATGTCACCTGTTTTCATTTTAGGGTTGGCCATCTCTGCAGGCCGTAGATTTACCTCACCAGTAACAGAAATCACAAATTCGTGTCGTAACTGAGCCGCTCTTTTTGCAAGTTGTGGGTCACTGGTGGGATTAAACACCAACTGGGTAATTCCGGCTTTGTCCCTGAGGTCGATAAAAATCACCCCTCCATGATTTCTCCAGTTATGTACCCAACCAGCAAGAGAGACCATTTCACCTGCTTCTTTTGCATTTAATTCACCACAGCTGTGTGTGCGACGCCACGATCTTAATCCACTCATAGAAATCCCCGGTTAGATTAACCAAACCATTTTCTCTAAAATAGGTCTAAAAATAAAACAGACAGCTTAAAATAGCTATATCCAATTCATGAACCTATTTCAAACCTCAACACCTTTGGGTCATTTGGTATTCATCGCCGCAGCTGCACATGCTGCTCCAAACCCATTGTCTACGTTAACTACAGTAAGTCCCGAGGAACAGCAGTTGAGCATGGAGAAAAGCGGTACCAGCCCGTTTAAATGCGAACCATACCCCACGCTTGTGGGGACTCCAATAACCGGACAGGCTACTAAACCTGTCACCACGGAAGCCAAAGCCCCCTCCATACCTGCAACTACAATTATTACCGATGCCTGGAGTAAAAGCTCTCTTCTGGCCAAAAGCCTGTGAATACCTGCTACCCCTACATCAAAAAGCTCCTCTGAAGGGTGGCCGAGAATATCAAGGGTCCTGACAGTCTCCCGTGCAACTGCACTGTCCGCGGTTCCTGCAGAACAAACCAACACCGTTCCCTTAGTGTTCTCTTTTGGCTCCCAAAACCTCGATTTTCTCCAAAAAAGGGAAGCTTCCCGATCAATCTCAGCTCCCGGAATATTCTTCTCTACCTGGTCGAGAGTATCTTTAGATGCTCTGGTTCCAAAAACGGTCTCCTCCTGAGAGATCTGTGAAACGGCAATCGAAACGACCTGCTCCGGTGTTTTGTTCTGACAAAATATCACCTCAGGAAAACCCTTGCGCAGCACCCTGTGGTGATCAATGCAGGCAAACCCCATATCTTTAAAGGGCAGATCTTTAAGCGACTCCATGGCCTCCCCTGGTTCGATTTCCCGCTCATAAACAGATTTAAGCAGCGCTGCAATTTTTCCACTATCCATGTGTTTAGTCTCCCTGTTCTGAATAAGCCTCTTTAACCAGTTCACAAAGCTCTGAAATGGAACTTGAACGAAAAACCCTGTTACGCATAGTAGAAGCGCCTACATTACCTCTAAGATACCATGCCACATGCTTTTTCATCTCCTTAGAAGCCCGTAACTCTCCATGCTCCTGTGCGTACTTTTTTAGGTGATTGAGTACAACCTCTTCCTTTTCCCGCCTGTGAGGCAAGGTAATCGCACGGTTTTTAATACAAGCCCTGGCCTGCTCAAAAATCCAGGGATTACCGTAGCTGCCCCTGCCAATCATTACTGAGTCACAACCGGTTTCGGACAACATAGCAAGGGCATCCTCACCACTGCATATATCTCCATTACCAACCACCGGCACGGAAACTGCCCGCTTAACCTCTCCTATTCTCTCCCTAAAAGCTGTACCGGCAAAAACCATCGTTTTAGAGCGTGGATGCAGAGTAATGGCACTCACTCCGCACTGTTCAGCAACCCTGGCCAATTCCACATCAACCCACTCATATTTAAACCAACCTGATCGGATTTTTACCGTTACCGGAATCGATACTGCTTTCACCATCTCTTTGAGTATCCCTTCAAAGAGTTTTCTATCCTTAAGCAGAGCAGATCCACCATTTTTGCCCACAACCTTTGGGACCGGGCATCCGGCATTCAGATCGATGAAATCAGGGTTACAATAGTCCTGCACAAAACGCGCTGCATCAGCCAGGGAATTAGGATCGGCACCAAAAAGCTGTATTCCAATGGGACGCTCAGATGCTCTAAATTTCAAAAGCGAAAGAGTATTGGCCGAGCGGTACTTTATCCCCTCAGCAGACACCATCTCTGATACAACTATATCTGCCCCGTGTTCTCTGCATAGTTGGCGAAAAACGGTTTCGGTAATTCCTGCCATAGGGGCAAGAATAATGCTTTTTTGTCTAAAAATATCCATAGGGTAAAAATAGAATCGGGAAGTAACAATAAGCAGATTAAAAACAGCTGTTCTCTTTAGCTATCCAAACGCACTATCAAAAACAGCTACACAATGATACTATGGCTCATCTTTCCTTTTAGATTAACACACTTCACCGGCACATAATTATCTGAATCAGGGCTGGTTTCTGCACAGGAGGCAGGCAGGGAACCCAAGTGTTTGTTCATAAAACGGGAGCCATATAAGTGATACTGTTTTCCAAAAGAACCCGGAGAGCAATGCTTGGCCAATATATCGGTGGTGACCATTATTCTCCAGTTATTTCGTACCTGCATGCAAAAATCCAGGTCGTGAAAGTAGAAATCATCAAAGTTATCTTCATCAAATCGGGCAGATGCAAACACTTCACTTCTAACCGCCATAAACACACCTGTGCAGCAAACAACTTCAAAATCACCCTTTTGATCGGAGAAAAGAGTGGCGAAGAAATCTCCGTTTTCGAAATGATAAAGCAGCTGGCCCTTTAAATAGGGACGCCCAGCTGATGTCCAGGAGTAATTATCGGCATGAAGATATTGAGTACCAGCAAGTCCCACTACTCCCAGATACGGATTCTTTAAGAATTTATCCTGAAGCACCAGACCCCAGTCAGGCCGCATAAAAAAGAGATCATCGTGCATAAAGACCACAATTTCTCCCTTTGCCTTACTCAAACCAAAATTATATACCGAGGATAAACTGACCTCTCCTCCTGAATTTTTGATTATAAGCAGCTCATTCTCTGTACCTATAGTTTTTTTAATGTTCCTTTCAAGAGGCGAACCAGGTACAGGATTTCTAGCAGATACAACAACACTAATCATTTCTATTTCCTATTATTTGTTCTCTGTTTTTTTTATGAAAATCGGGTTAGCAGCTAAAAGAAAAATACAAAACTACCGCAGATACTGTAACAATTTTTAAGATTTTTTTTGAACCACACTATGGCTGGTAGTAGAACTGCCGAAGATGATTCAAAACAGAACGTTCGTTTTGGTTATCCAAAATTAGAAAAAAGATAGCACATATTCTCTGATTTCTGAAGAATAAATACTATTGTGAGAGGCAGGAAAACAAACCTCATCTTTGACAGCTAATATAACTCTCTATAGCACATTAGTTATGATGTGCCAAAAATCACGAGCCCTTTACTCTCCTGCCGACACAAAATATCATTGATCACTGTACGACTTTCGGCTTATATTTTATAATATCGTAACAATGGTCTGCAAGTAAGATGTGGCCATGTTACGGCTCTGTTTATGGTGATACTTTAAAAGGAAAAATATAGGTGTTAAAACATATCTTTCAATTCTGTGTGCTGCTGATTTTAATTTATGGGTGTGCTTCTTCACCCAGATATACTTCTTTTGCTTCCAATACTACTACCAGTGCACAAAAGAGCACTTCAACTACGACCAGCCGATCGTCGCACCAAAACGGCAAGGCTTCCTTTTATGGCAGAAAGTTTCATGGAAGACAAACCGCGAATGGCGAAATCTATAACATGCACGATATGACCGCAGCACATAAAGAGCTGCCTTTTAACACTATGGTGAAGGTAACTAATCTTGAAAACAACCGTACTGTAACAGTGAGGATCAATGACCGGGGCCCTTTTGTGCGGGGGCGTATCATTGATCTGTCTTACGGAGCTGCCAAAAAGATCGATATGATTGATGATGGTGTTGTGCCGGTGAAAATAGAGATTTTGGAATAAGCACTCGCCTGAAGTCTCCTTTTTGTGGTTCATTTTCTCCGGAGCGTCCATTATTTTACCCTTAGAAGAAATTACATAACAAGGAGATGATTTCTGAGACTTCTCTCACCTCGGGCATACCTTCGCACCGCAAAGGGCCTGCTATACAACCTATTCACGGGCACTCACGTGTTTCCCTTCTATGCATCTTTTAAGCTTACATCAAGATGCCACTTCGGCTGCCCTTTTTGTAACGTTAAAAAGAACGCAGTCCCGGACCTAACAACCGAGCAGATAAAAGCTGTAATGGATAACCTATCTCGCTCTTCGGTACTGATGACAAGCTTTGAGGGAGGAGAGCCTCTTTTAAGGGATGATATTGAGGAACTCTTACAGTATGCCCAACGGTGCCACTTTTACCTTCTTTTCACCACGAGTGTAAAAAACCTGACCGACTATCCACTCGAAAAATATGCTCAATATATAGATTTTTTGCATGTATCTATCGATGAGGGGCACGATAATCTCTCTTTGTTCGATTCATTGGATACCCTTACTTCATTAAATACCCAGGTGTCGGTGCAAACTGTGGTTACTGCCGAAACAGTACAAACTCTTGAACAGAAGGTTAAACGGTGTTTTGATACAGGGGCCAACATCGTCATAATTCCTGCTGCGAAAATGGACAATGCACAAAATTGTTTTCCGGATATGAAGAGTCTTAAAGCAGAAGTAGAAATGCTAAGGAAAAAATACCCCAACACAATCCATACCCCTGGCGGTTTTTTTAAAGCGTGGGAAAACGGTAAGTGTTCAAGTGCTTCCACCATAATTGCCCCCGATGGTCATCTTTACTATCCCTGCCATATACTGGGCAACAAGGGTGCGGATCTTAAGAGTACCGATCTCTCTGCCTGGCTGCTTTCCCAAAAAGCAGACTCACTGCGCAAACAGATGAAAAGGTGTAAACGAAACTGTGGATGGTATCAGTACTATTCAATCGCTTCATACACCTCCCTTACCTCAGTACTGCAGGCCCTTGGACCGGTGCTGAGAAAAAGAAAACAAAGGCAGTAGAACTTTTGGTGTTTCTAGTGATCACCAAAGACCTAAGGGTTATTTCAAACTGCGGTATCTCCTAAATGAAACAATTGGGGTAATGTAAACCTGAGGGTAATAGAAACGCAGCGCTTGCCTGAAAGCGTGCGTGTTGGTTATACTATAATAGTTATTATTCGCAAAAACCAGGAGCCTGGTGACCAACCAGACTCAATACCTTTTTCAGTTAAGAGCAGGTATTACGTATGGACATGCAGTGTAAAGGGATCACCAAAAGTGGAAGCCGGTGCAAAAACAAGGTTAGTCCTGAAGATGAATTTTGCACGGTTCACAGTAATCAGAAAAAAGTATCAAAAAAGAGCAAAAGACCATCCAACGATACCTCTAAAGAGCAAATCGAATCCAGCCAGCCTTATAGCCCTAATGTGGGCTCAGAAGAGGAAGTGAAACGGGAGTGGCTTCTTTTTATTATCGGAGTTTTGGTACTGCATTTGATGCTTCGAAAAAAGAGCTGAATTGTAATTATTCTTTAAAATTTCGGCCAGAATGAGCACCATTTATCCGTAGTATTTATAGGTAGGAAATATGTCTGTTTTGTAGGATAGAGGGGTGTTTAGCTATGTATATGACGGCCAGTAAAAGAAAACGGGCAACTGATGTAGGCGGCGCCGATACATTCGAAACTCCTCAGGTTGAACACAGGTCTGTGCCAGTACCTGAGGCAGAATTAGAGCATGTAGGTCCGGTCGAAATGAAAGCTGAAGATGTGCTTAAAGGTGAGCTGCCCAAAAGAAATGGAAGAAAAAAGAAAGAGTTACGAAACGAGATAATGAAACGACTCGAATCGATTGAGAAATACGAGGGTCAGGTTACTGAAACGATTCTAAAGATTGAAGATGAGAAAAACTGTATCAAAAATCTTGTCGATAAATTGATCTGAAAAGAGGGGGTGTGCCAGCGCTGGTACAGCCCCTCCTTTTGTCTTAACAAAGCTCCCGGAGAGTGGCATGGTAGTAAGAAAAGATAGTAAAAGCATTGAAGTCATCAGAGGCAACATTGTGGAGCAATTTGACATAGATGCTGTCGTTAATGCTGCTAATGCTCAGCTTCGAATGGGTGGAGGAGTAGCGGGTGCAATCCACAGAGCCGCCGGACCTGAGCTTGCGGCTGAATGTGAACCTCTTTCACCTATAAATCCGGGGGATGCTGTAATCACTGCTGCTTATAACCTTCCAAACCGGTATGTCATCCATTGCCTTGGCCCGGTGTATGGAAGTGACAGGCCCGAAGACAAGTTGCTCGCCAACTGTTATCGCAATGCCTTAAAACTTGCCGATGAAAAAGGGATCGCTTCAGTAGCTTTTCCTTCCATCTCTACTGGTGTATTTGGCTACCCTGTTGAGGAAGCTTCAAGGGTTGCGCTTACTGCAATACTTACTACTATCACCGGATTAAAAAACGTAACCTTAGTACGCATGGTACTTTTCAGCCCTGATGATTATGAGCTATATACATCCACACTGAACTCTTTAAGCTAAGGGGAGGGTTGTTTCTTTTAAACTGCTCAGCCCGCTGATCTGCTCCTCTTTTCTCTCATTTACTACTCTCCTTCCCTGGTACTCACTTTGCTAATACCTGCAGAGGTTACCTTCTTAATGGTTCCTTCTTCCAACTTTTAGAGGAGCAAAGTATCCATGATCGAATTTTCAGGCACCTACACCGATCAGTATGAACTCACAATGGCCCAGGCCTATTACAAAAAAGGGAGAATCAAAGAGAGAGCAGTGTTTGATTACTTCTTCCGCAAACTACCTTTTGGAGGCGGCTACGCCGTTTTTGCTGGTTTGCAGGATCTGCTCTCGGCGCTGCAGGGGCTCCGCTTTAACCAAAAGGACCTTGCCTTTTTATCTGAACAGGGGTTTCCCGATGATTTTTTATCCTATCTTGCGGATTTTCGCTTTACAGGAAATGTTTATAGCTGCCGTGAGGGTGAGATTGTATTTGGAACCATGCCAGTGGTCCAGATAGAAGCCCCGCTAATTGAAGCGCAAATTATAGAAACGCTCCTTCTCAATATTTTAAACTTTCAGACCCTTATAGCTACCAAAGCAAGCAGAATTAAACTGGTTGCCGGTGATGGGATGCTGGTAGATTTTGGATTGCGCAGGGCGCAGGGGGTGGGGGGATATCATGCAAGCAGAGCAGCCTTTGTGGGTGGATTTGACGCCACCAGTAATGTTTGCGCGGGCCGCGATTTCCACCTCGCGGTATCGGGTACCATGGCACACTCATTTGTGCAAAGTTACGATGATGAACTGAGTGCTTTTAGAGATTTTGCCCTCTACAGGCCCGACAATTGTGTGCTCTTAGTAGATACCTATAACACTCTTGAGAGCGGAGTGCCCAATGCCATAATTGTTGCCCGGGAGATGGAGAAAAGGGGGCAGAGGTTAAAAGGGATACGGCTGGATAGTGGGGATCTGGCATACTTAGCAAAAGAAAGCCGCAGAATGCTCGATGAAGCCGGGCTTGAAAATGTGAAAATCGCGGCATCCAATAAACTGGATGAATATGTGATTAGAAGCCTCAAACAGCAGCAGGCTCCCATAGATCTTTTCGGGGTGGGCACAAGTCTTGTCATAGGGCATCCCGACGGAGCACTTGATGGAGTTTACAAGATGGCTTTCGCTGGTGAAAAACCCCGTCTGAAACTTTCCGAAACTCTTGAAAAAATCACCTTACCATTTAAAAAGCAGGTGTATCGCATGCATACCAGTGATGGTACCTGGGTTGGCGCAGACGCGATATTCCTTGCAGATGAAACAGAAAGCCACAACATGCATCATCCTTTCGCACCACTTAAATCCCTTTCTCTTGAAGGGCTAAAAAAAGAACCACTGCTACATACAGTAATGGAAAATGGCACAATTAAACACGAGCATTCACTTCAAGAAAGCGCAAGCTACTGTAAAGAAAGACTGACCCGTTTACCTTCAGAGTACAAACGCTTTGAAAATCCCCATACCTATAAAATAGGGATAAGTGATCATCTGAAAAAAGAGCGGGATAAGTTAATTGAATCCTACAGAAGGGGGCATAAGTGAACGCGCCCCACTTTTAGAGATATACCTGGGGAATTTGGTACCCCTACTTGGAATTCAGTATTTTGGAATAGTGGCAACATTTAAAAAGGAATGGATTGGCGACTACCTCAAACGGGTGTTTCCATGATAAGCGTTACAGAAATAGCGGCCAGCGTGGTTATTAAAGTGCAAGATGTAATATTCCTCGTTTCAGCAAACTTGCGGAAAGATAACGCGTGAATCATTCCGTAAAGGCACTTCTGCAGTGAAGGTTTATGAGATTAGCCTTAAGTACGCTACCATCCTGTGCTGCGTTATGCAGCAGTAGTATTAAGAAGGAATTAAAAAAGAGATAATTGGTTAAATTTGTTACACTGTTAAAGGAATGAGTTACTTTATGTCCCCAAACGAAAATCAATCCAAAAAAGTGATAATTATTGGAGCAGGTATCGCCGGTCTCTCTGTGGCTTCATATCTCCGGCAAAATGGGTATGAAACCGAGATCTATGAAAAACACTCTTGTGCCGGTGGCCTCTGTACCGCATGGAAACGAAAGGGATACACCATAGATTATTGTATTCACTGGCTTTATGGTTCCAAACCGGGGACATCGTTTCATACACTGTACAATGAATTAGGCGCTCTGAGTGGCCCGGAAGGAAAACAGGTAGAAATTGTGGATTTCGAAATTTTTGGAACTATTGAGCTCTCAAACGGTGACTCCTTTACTCTTTACAGTGACATAGCACTGCTACAAAAGGAGATGCTGCGCATCGCGCCTGAAGACAGAAAAAAAATCAACTCTCTTTGCAAAGATATACGCAAAATCAGTAAATTCGATTTTGCTCAGGCTACAGAACAGTGGGGCCTAAGCGGGTGGCTTAAATATATATACACACAGGCGCCCCGTGTTCCGACTATATTGAAGAGAATTAACACCAAGGTTGAAGACGTTGTTTCAACCATTAAAAGCCCCCTTTTAAAGGAAGTTTTACTAACTAGAGTTCCCGCTGAATGGAGTATCTTTGCTCTGATATTTTCTTTATCAGCCCAGATCGGCAGAAATGGAGGATACCCCAAGGGCGGCTCGCTTTCTCTTGTTAATAATATGACAAACCGCTACCTTAGTCTTGGAGGTAAAATTTACTATAATGCACCGGTCAGTACTGTAGTAACCAAAAACGACCGAGCCAGCGGTGTAATTTTAAACGATGGCAAAGAGATACACGGTGACCACATCATCTCTGCTGCCGATGGGCACTATACACTCTTTACTATGCTTAATGGCGACTTTTTACCCGACACGTTGAAAAAAGCGTACAGCCAGTATCCTCTTTTCCCATCAACGCTGTTTATTGCTCTTGGCGTCAGGAACGATCTCTTGGATCTGCCCCATGCTGTATCTATGATTCTTAAGGAACCAATCGAAGTCGATGATGGCAGCGTTATTGATCGGCTTTCTGTGAGGGTGTTTAATTTTGATCCCTCACTATCTCCCCCCGGCAAATGTCTGGTTACGGTTACCGCTTACACGGGTAATGATCTTTACTGGGAAAATCTAAAGGAGCAGAGCGTAAAGCGTTATGAAAAACAAAAAAAGGCTATTGCCGAGAGAGTTATTGAGGAGCTGGATGTGCGGTTTAAAAACATCTCTGATGCAATAGAGATGGTCGATGTATCAACACCGCATACCGTTAAGCGATACACCGGAAACTGGCATGGCAGTATGGAAGGGTTCGCGCCCACACCGGCTTCACTTTCCAAATCCCTCCCAAAAACGCTTCCCGGGCTAAAAAACTTTTACATGACCGGTCAGTGGACAACCCCTGGTGGCGGGATTCCTCCTGCAGTATCGTCCGGGCGCTCAGTTTGCATCAAAATATGCAAAAGTGATGGCAAAAAGCCCAGATTCAGTACTTCCTGACTGAATCTGGCGGCGAGCCAATTTACTTCTTTTCTGCTGAAAGGGCTTTTGTATTTTTTACTGATAAACTTACCATAAACCTGATTTGCTGGGAGTGGCGGTATGCGGGTAGAAGAAATAATGACTCACGGGGTGGATTTTGCTAACCGAACTGATTCGGTTCAGGAAGTCGCCAAAAAGATGCAAAAGGATAATGTTGGAGCACTGCCGGTGTTTGATGGCAATTTTGCCGTAGGGATTATAACCGACAGAGATATTGCTGTGCGCCTTGTAGCCAAAGGGTTAGATTCGACTAAAACCAGTGTAAGCCAGATTATGACCAGGGATGTCTACTTCTGCAGTATCAATGATACTGTGGAGGAGGCTGCAAAGATAATGGAAACAAAGCAGGTACGGCGCCTTTTGGTAAAAAATGAGTATGATCATGTCACCGGCCTGGTATCTATTGCCGATATTGCCCGGGCAGACGGAGCGCTCACCGCCCGAATCCTTCTTAAAGTTACAACCCCGGCGCAACCAAGCTGGTAAATGAAGTGGCAAAAAAGGGCTGTTAGTGTAGAACTTAAAAATATTTATTCTTTTTTGCATAAGAATTTGAGAGATGAGTGGTTCAGGTGATATTTTAGAGAGAGTTAAATACTCAAAACGCCTGTTTCGATATTTGCAGTAGGATAAATGGTACAACGGTTTGATAGCACAGTAAAAGAGGACATTCGCAGCAGAGCAGACATTGCTTCTATTGTAGGCCGCTACGTTACTCTCAAGCAGTCCGGGCAGACCCTTAAGGGCCTGTGTCCTTTTCATAAAGAAAAGACTCCTTCATTTCACGTTAATCCGGTTCAGGGATTTTTCCACTGCTTTGGCTGTGGAAAAGGGGGGGATGTATTTACCTTCGTTCAGGAGATGGAGGGCATTGGATTTGTTGAAGCCCTTAAAATGCTTGCCGAAGAAACCGGGGTCATCCTTGAAACCACATCAAAAGAGCAGTTCACCCCCGAAAGCCAATCGGTTTCGGCCGTATCCAAAACAGAGCTTTTAGACATGCATGCTCTGGCAGGAACCTTTTTCTACACCCAGATCCGCTCTAACCCCAAAGCTATTGAGTATTTCAAATCCAGAGGGTTAAAAGCCGAAACGGTTAAAGAATTTGGACTGGGGTACGCTCCCCCGGGATGGTCAGCGCTTAGTGATTATCTTAAGAGCAAAGGGTTTAGTGAAACTGCCATAGTTCAGTCGGGGCTTGCGCTTCAAAAAGAAGAGGGCAGGATTTATGACCGGTTCCGGGACCGAATAATTTTTCCTCTGTATGATCTTTCGGGCAGAGTGATTGCGTTTGCGGGCAGAGGGATGGAAAAGGATGCTCAGCCAAAGTATCTAAACTCACCGGAAACACTTTTGTACAAGAAAAACCGCCTGCTGTATGGCCTGTTTAAGGCCCGCCAGAGCATACGTGAACAGGGTTATGTGCTGATAGTTGAGGGGTATATGGATTACCTGTCACTCTATCAGGCAGGGGTTAAAAATGTAGCGGCCACCTCGGGAACAGCATTCACCGCCGAGCATGCGCATCTTATCCGCCGCTTCAGTCGCAGGGTGATACTTGTTTTTGATGGTGATGACGCGGGGTTAAATGCCGCGCAGAAAGCCATAACTGTGCTTGCTCCGGCTAGTCTTGATGTCTCTATTCTTACCCTTCCAAAAGACCACGACCCGGATTCCTATGTTGGCGAATTTGGGGTAGAGGGGTTCAACGCGCTGATTAAAAGCGCCACCAGAGGGTCTTTGTTTCTTATTAAACGAGCGATGGAGGGACAGGATCACACCTCCGCACATGGTAAACGGCAGATAATTGAAACGCTTACCCCTTATATGAACGCTATTACTGACGCGCTTGTGCGAGAGGAGTTTCAAAAAGAACTCTCTGAAATGCTTAGAGTGGATATCCGCCATATTAAAGCTGCCGGTACCACAAACGAGCCTCAGAGTCAGCAATTTGGCAATTCTTTGACCTCGCGTGTAGATGAGAGGTATTTTCATACTCTTGAGGGCTCATTTTTAAGGATTCTTTTAACCAGTCCTAAACTTATTGAGCAAGCAAGAATGTACGTTTCACCCGAAACTCTTACGGATGAAGTTTCCGGAAATATATATTCAGTTATTCTGGATACTTATACCCAAACCGGTGGAGTGGACTCTCTGAGCAACAGAATCGATTCCAATTCATCGCTTAAGGGGTTGATATCTATGATGATGGTGAAGCCTGCGCTACTTGATCACATACAGGATGATCTGGTGCAAAAAATTATTCACCTCAGAGCGAAATTTTTACGGCATAAAATCCGTGATATTCGCCGGTTACTGAAAACAGATCCTGAGAACAGGGCTCATTATTTAGAGCAGTTAAAAGATTTTTCCATACAACTGAAAGAGCTGGACGAGGAATGATGACCAGGAAAAAAGAAGCCACGGCGAGTAAAAAGACGAAAACCAGTGCTGTTTCAGACAAAAAAACTCTCAGACTGCGCAAACTGGCTGCGCTTCAGGGCTTTGTTACAGAAGCACAGATTGAGGATGTGGCATCAGGGCCAAAAGATATAGAGGACATTAAGCAGATCCTTTCTCTGGAAAAAATCCAGATCAATACGTTTGTTAAAAACAAAGCCACTCCTCTGTATGAAAGAAGAATCAGGCACTCGGCTCTTCCCAAAAAGCATAATCGCTATGATGACCCCACGTGGGTGTATCTAAACAGTGTTGGACGGGTGCCACTGCTTTCAAAAGATCAGGAGATCGAATATGCCATGCAGATAGAGTATGCCCATGGGAAAATGTTCGACATGGCGTTTCGATCACAATGTGCCCTTAAAAGCCTCTGCCATCTTGCCGATGAGCTCAAAAGAGGTGATATACAATGCCTGGACATTCTGCAGCTGGATGACGCTTTTGATCCTGAAGATGAGCAGGAGCTTGAAAATATCAGAAAAGAATTTCTGAAAATGATTTCCCTTATCAAGAGAAAAACCACCTTGGCAGCGAATCTGTTTGAGCAAAACACCGATTCCACCATCGCTAAGGCAAAAATTCATCAGGATGATTGCATTGCGCTATGCAGAAATCTCAGGTTAAATCAAAAACAGATCGAGCTGATCCTTGAAAACTACAAAAAGCTGCTCCAGTCCGGTGATAATAAGGAAGAATTTGAAGAGTTCAAGCATTGGGAAGAAACCCGCAATCAGGCAAAGTGTGCTATAATCGAAGCCAATGTGCGGCTGGTGGTAAGTATCGCTAAAAAATACATTCTGAGGGGGATGGAGATTATCGATCTCATTCAGGAGGGTAACCGTGGTCTTATAAAAGCCGTCGAAAACTTCGATTACCGTAAGGGTTACAAATTCTCTACCTATGCGACATGGTGGATAAGACAGGCAATCTCACGGGCGATAAATGATAAATCAAAGGCCATACGAATTCCGGCCAACACTCTGGAACTGGTAAACAAAACAGTACGTCTGGCCAGAAAATGGGTTATGGAATATGGTTATGAACCTACCCATGAAGAACTGGCTGAAGCCCTCGACTGCCCCGTAAGTAAAGTGCAAATGGCCCTTGAATATTCCATGGAGCCTATATCTTTGGATATGGAGATCGGCAAGGACAGTAATTCGACCGTAGGTGAATACATTGAAGACAAGAAAATGATTGACCCTTCAGAGCGCATCTCCCTTCTGCACCTTAAGGAACAGATAAACCAGGTTCTTGACTCTCTGTCTATAAAGGAAAGAGAGATTGTGATGATGCGTTTTGGGCTGGATGATGGAAGAATTAAAACTCTTAAAGAGATCGGTGAAATATTTAATATCTCACGGGAACGAGTGCGGCAAATAGAGACTAAAGCGCTTGGCAAATTAAAACACCCCAGCCGCACCCGTCAGTTAAATGCCTGGAAAGAAGAGAGAAGCGAAACTTTAGCTGATGATGACTCCTTCTGACACGACCGTTTCTTTTCGGGATATCACTTTTTGGGCTATTGACGATTTATAATTACTGATTCCTTATCGATGTAAATCGGGATAGCCCTTCTTTGCCTTTCTCTGCTCAACGCACTCCCCACACAGCTTTTTTAGCCCCCCAACCTCTTCATTGCTTTGTCTCTTGATTGGCCTCCTGCGCAGATACCACGGGGAAGGGAGGGCAGGGAATGATGATTGAGGAAAAAAATATGATTTTTATGGGGCTAAAGGCGATAGATTGGGTCACCCCCGGGCGTCAATGGTGAGAGCGTGAAAAGACCCGTTTGGGGGGACCCTTAGGCTTTTATCGCGGGAGGAAGGGAAAATTTGGAATTTGGAATTTGGAACGAAGGAATGTATCTACACCTCAGCTGGGTATTATTGACAATGCAGTTCCTCGAGCATGCATTTAACGGCAAAATCCCGGGAGGAAGGGAGAATTGGAATTCCTGTCTCGCGCTCTTGCCATCCCACATTTCCCAAAGTCCCCAGATCGCCCCAGGTAGAGAAACCAGGGGCTAAAATAGAAAACCCCTTTGGGGTATTATATCGATATTTCCAGGCGTTGGTATAGGCAGAATTGAAATCTGCATCGTTTACTATAACTATACCTCTTTTGATTTCGGGTCGCCCGGCTCCCTTCCGTAGTAGCTCCGCAAATACGAAATTCCTTACGGGGGCACCAACAAACTTGCTTGCCACGTGTAACCGTGAGGGGAAATGATAACTTTGTACATACTTTTAACATAGTTAAGGTTTTAAATATGTCATTTTACATACTACCAGTAGCCTTCTTTAACTGTTCGAGGGTTTTTGCATTCGCTTGCTCTGGCATAAATGTGAATGCATCGACCTCATCGAAATATCCACATTCGATATTGCGAAAAGAGATTCCCGTTCTGAGTGATAGCATGAAGGCGTATAGAAAGACTTGCGTCATTGCATATTTTTCTTTGTATGCACCAGGCTTGTAATCCCAGATTTGAACCTTGAAATTTCTGTCCCCTAACGGGATATACCGTAGTAAGTCCACATGACCTGTCATGGCATCGCAGGTGCCAAAACACTTTGTGTAATCTGAGAATTCATTGGATTCAGCCCAAAGTGGTACTTCAACAGAGATTGTATGTCGATCGTTTTCTAGGAAAAATTTCTGAAGATTTTCATGACGTTCCTTCAATGAAGTCTGAATTCTACTCTGTTTAGCCAAATCGATGATCTCGTGTTCTGTATAGTGATTTAGTTTGAGATCCAGAAAAGTATTACACTTAGAACAGCGAAACCGTGATTTCTGAAAAACATGATTCGGGCAATTCTCAAAAGAAGAGGTTAGGAATTTGGAGAGGCTTCCATTAATGCTCTCAAGGCGAGGGTAGTGAACCCTATACCTGTAAAACCACTGATGTTTGAAAGAGTGTGTCCGTACATCCTTGAATTTGCGGTCTATCGATGGGACAAATAGACCATGTTTCTTTTCAAGGCTAAAGTGTTGAATCGGGGAGTGCCTCTTTCTGCTTAAAAAATTGCTTACAGTTTTTGACAAAGTACCATCTCGCTTTGGCCAGAACACTTCCTTGAGGGCATCGCGAATCTTTTCTGGTGCGCCTGAATCGATAGTAAGGCACCGGAACTAAAGCATAGGATTGAACTTTTCCCAGTTAGCAATACCACATTCCTTAAGAGTTAAAGTAAATTCAGAAACGTTGCCAATCTTTCGCATTGCTCTAAGAGCGCGAGAGTACTTCAGTGTCGTAACCGAACTAAGGATATTTATGGGAACAACAAAGAGATTGGGGTTTTCAACTGTCTTTGGCATTCTCTGCAGAAAATGTTCTTTGGCCAAATCCAAGTACTCGAAAAGGTTTTCTACACCAAGCGGTACTGAAGGTTCTGGGCTGGTTTCTTCGATAAGCGAAATATCACCGAATCTGAGTGCATTATATAGCCGACCCTGTGTTGTATGCACTTCCCGTTTTAGCTGATCGTCTCGTACGTTGGTGATTTCGACTATAAGAGTACTGTGCCAATTATCTTCAAAAACTGTCTTAGCATCATCCGACTTGAGAGAAGTATTTCCTCTTGAAGGAGCTTTCACTTGAATAATCCAATCCACTTTTTTCAAATCCCAACTTTCCTCATATGCCTTGCGTGTATTATAGAACATGTCTCCCTGCTCGATCTTGCAATAAGCAATTGCATCCGAGAAACCTTTCGGTAATGACCAAGCGAACTGATTAAAATATTTCACTTCTTGCTCTCCTTATAATAATAAATAACCATAAATAGGATGTAAGTATGCCATAATGTTTAAGCTGTGGTAAAGATAAGTTCTGTTCAAAAGTTCATGAAACTGACACCAAAGCATTACATAAAAACGGTGTAGGTTAGTACGTAGCCTATAACCGAAATATGTCAAAGTGCATGATTAATGTACAGTTATTAAATATATAATACCTCTAACAAGGTCAATAGATTAAAGTTCTAAGCTTTATTAAAAACAATCAATTCAAATTACGAATACCACAGATGTACTTTAAGCAGGGGAAAAAAGAACAAGGCCTGTTTTTGTACTCATTAAAAAATCATACAAACACTTGCATTTTATAGTACGGTAAATTTAATTTCTTAAATTAAAATGATACCTATCCGCACCTTAGATTTTAGCTCCTGCTAATAAGAAAGTTCAACAATGAACAATAACTTGAAAATCGAAGAGCTGGTGGAAGAGGAGATTGAGGCTTTGTTTAACAAAAAGCTCAAGCGGCCCTCTATGTCGAAAAAGGAGTTTTTGGAAGAGTACAGTGTGATACTCAACCAGGCACAAAAAGATAAAGCTGAACTGATCGGGGCAAATTTTGACTGGACTCTTATGCCTAAATTTGAAGTCTATCTGGAATTTCTGCTCATTTCTGTCGGTGAAGCACAATGTGCCATACTTGCCACTCCGGAGTTAAAAAAAGAGTATGAACTAAACTTAAAAAAGCTGCTGATTAACCTAAGTATCCTTAAAGATGTTGCCAGGCATATCATTTCTTATCCCAAAAATGCCGATGTGGTCAGTAAGTATAATAGAATAGTGAAAAACCGGGGTGATGCACAAGCTGCAACTACCACCATCGACCTCATAGCATTTATCGCAGAATACCCGGAAGAAGCTGCTCAGGTTTGTCCGTGCGGAGTTCGTGTTGATGAAAAGTACCTTGATGATGTCAGACAGCGCGCCCTTACGCTTATAAATACAAAAGGCTCTGTACTGATGGGTGGCAGAGTGGTGAGTGAAATCTACTCCAGGCAAAAGAAACTTATTACACTATCCATGGGAGCGATGCAGCTTATCAGGAGATATGCAAAAACAGCCTTTGTTAATAACAGGCAGTATTACAAAGACCATTATGTAAGTAAGGTAAGAAGGCGCCAAAACAGTAGATACAGAAGCAGTGGCAGTGACAGTCGAATAGAAACGTTGTAAGAATCTTACTATCCCCCCTCGAAAAATTCCTGTGAAAACTCTACGGTGAATATCGTTCTCCCTGTAACTTTCCTACGCTTTTTTTAAGTACTACAAAAACAACGCACTACATGGTTTCAGTAAGCACTATATGCGCACCGTGCAGTGTGCAGTGAGGAACACGCCTTGTGCAGTGAGGAACACGCCTTGTGCAGTGAGGAACACGCCTTGTGCAGTGAGGAACATGCCTTGTGCAGTGAGGAACATGCCTTGTGCAGTGAGGAACATGCCTTGTGCAGTGAGGAACATGCCTTGTGCAGTGAGGAACATGCCTTGTGCAGTGAGGAACATGCCTTGTGCAGTGAGGAACACGCCTTGTGCAGTGAGGAACACGCCTTGTGCAGTGAGGAACACGCCTTGTGCAGTGAGGAACACGCCCCGTGCAGGGGTGTTTGACCCATGTTCCTCACTGTTTGACCCATGTTCCTCACTGTTTGACCCATGTTCCTCACTGTTTGACCCATGTTCCTCACTGTTTGACCCATGTTCCTCACTGTTTAACCCATGTTCCTCACTGTTTAACCCATGTTCCTCACTGTTTAACCCATGTTCCTCACTATTTGGCCTGTGTTCCTCACTGTTTGACCTGTGTTTCACACTGTTTGACCTCTGTTTCACACTGTTTGACCTCTGTTTCACACTGTTTGGCCTGTGTTTCACACCGGTTGGCACTGCCTCCGAGGCTGCGCCGGAAGACTGGCTTACCCCGGGTTATCGTATGGGGTGATTGCAGCGCTTAAGAGGGAGATTAAGACTAAATCGTTCGATCTTTTCGGCGGGGTACGTTAGTTTCATCCAAGAACGTATCGTACGGTCTGCAATAAACAGTGTAAGCTATTAGCGGTGTAAAATCATGGTATTAATATGTGCCTGAAACATTTCCTAACCGGATAATCCTTGTATTCGGATATTGGCTGGCAAGGTGTTTATGAAGTTGAACAAGATATAAAAGTCTGAATTATTTGGTAAAGCAAGAAAGTACACAGGTGCGAACGGAAGTGAGCACCACGAGAAAATGTCAGGGATACCGATCCGCCCCGATCAGCGGCTCGTGAGTGTTTTCGCCGGTCTTTATCCCGGGGCCATCGAGTCCTCCCGCCTTCCGAAGCACGCTACGTGCGCCCGTACTCCGCAGTAGTCTGCTACGTAGGACGTAGAGGGCAGGCGAGTTTGGCCCCTCCCCGGCGAAATCACGAACAGAAGAATCGGTGCGGGGCTCTTAGGGCGTTCGTTCATGCAACCCCATCCTGGGTTGCTCCCTTCGGACCACCCGAAGACGGGATGGTGCTCGTAGGCCTCCATGGCCTACGAGTGCCTACTTTCTTTGGCCCTGGAAAGAAAGGGCATTGACCCCGGGACCATTGGTTATATGACCGGGACAATCGTTCATTTAGCCGTGTGCAGGGACGCAGGACCCAAACTTGAAGCAGTACAGATACGCATACACTTCCTCCTTCACAGCTCCTTACCAATAAATCCACCAATGGTACCAACAAGGCTCCTGAGAAACAAAAAACCGACCTCCTCTTCGTATAGGTGATGGTGCATACACCGTGAGCGAGAAAATGAAGAGAAGACCGGTTCAAACCGCACATCGATTATTTTGGCTTTGCTACCCTTATAGTTAACCCTTGCCCTTATTTTGGCGCAATCTGGTGCACAGCACTGCAAGGCCACTTGAAAGGTCCTCGTTTTGCACTACTACATTATCGGGTACAAGTATCTTTTCTGAAGTGAAATTCCACAATCCATAAATACCACAGGCAATGAGCCGTTCTGCAATGGCTTGTGCACTTGATGCCGGCACAGTGAGGATCGCCATGTGCACGTGCATACGTGAAGCCAGGTCTTCAAGTTTTTCTATATCCAGAACTTTTTTTCCGTGTATTACAGCTCCAACCTTGTCCTTAGCAACATCAAAAGCGGCAATAATGTTGAGATTATGCCTGAGAAAACCAGCATAGCCCAGAAGAGCAGTTCCAAGACTACCCGCTCCAATGAGAAACGCGTCGGTGGTGTTGTTCCAGCCAAGAAAATTTTCTATCGCCTCAATGGTCTCCCCAACCCCAAAGCCTATACGGGGCCTTCCTGCTATACCGGTAACAGCAAGATCTTTTCGGACCTGTATGGGCTCACAAAGCATCTTTTCTGCAATCACCGTCCCCGAAACAGTCTCAAGCCCCTCTTTTTTCATTGCATAGAGAATGCTTAGATATGAGGGGAGTCGCCTGATTGTGGGCAAAGCGGCCCTTTTACACTGTTCAGCCTGTTCTATCATCACCCTGAAATTCCTTCCTGCTGCATTTATCGATATTTTTTTATCGATAGATTACGATCTTAAAATAACCCTGTTTTCAACTTTTTGCAAATAGTTTATAAAAAGTTGTTAGGGCAGGGGTTTGGGGAGGGTTGGAACGTTAGGCCCCGGGGTAGGTTAGTAAGGTACACCCGGGGCAGGTTAGTGAGCTTCCGTTTGAGTGCCTGGAATCGGGCTGAACCGTTCAAAACGGTCCCACACTCCGCCCCTGCACCAATCACCTCGCAATGAATACAGGTGTACTAAAACCCTTGCCCGCATGCAGTATATAAAAACCAGGGGGAAGGTGGGAAGTATGCACAGTGAAACCGTCATTGGTGCGGTTGATTTTATTCTCCAGGCTTACTCTTCTGCCCTGTGCGTTGTACAGGTTAACAGAAGACTCCGCAATTGTTTTATTTACCGGAACAGTAACATTTAGCACACCCGAAAGCTGGCGAACGGTAAAGTGGCTGTTTAATGTGCTGTTAGTGAAATTGTTTGCGGAACTGGTAGGTTTTCTCAAAATTGCAATCTCCCCACGAGATGTGCAAACAACATAATACTCGCCATTGTAAGCTATTGACTCCAGACTAAAGCGGCTACTACCAACCACACGGTCAAGGTCTGTTCCGTCTTTGGTAGTATAAATTTCGTAATCAAATAACAGGAATTGCTCTCCGTCAAAATAGATATTGTTAGGAATCCATCTAATGGGATATTTAATTTCCCAGTCTTTTAAATCTGAAGAAACCGCAAGAGCTTCTCTATCCGTATTCACTGCCATAAATTTTCCATTTCCCCATTCAATCTCACCCCAAAACCACGGATTAGCGTAAGGATCATAGACCATTTCACTTTCCCACTCCAAACCATCTTCGGAAAAAAGGATATTAGTCCAACTTGCTGAAACAAACTTACCATCCGCATAAATAACATTATCATTCGGCATTTCCATCCCAGGTCTCCGGTGTATCGGTTCCCATTCGATACCGTCGTGTGAATAGTTAACATGCCCCCCTCCAACAACCAGAAACTTGCCTGAACCATAAGCAACGCTTCTGTAATCAATGTGGCGCCCGTCGCTTCCTGTGATATAGGTTGGTCGGACACTCCACTCTACACCGTCATGAGATGTAAGAATCGTTCCCCCGTTTCCTACCGCCATAAACATACTGTCAGCCCATATCACACTGTTGAGACTTCTGGTTGTATTTGACTCCTGGCTGACCCATTCTTTTCCATCTGAAGAGGTAAGGATTAAGCCGCTACCCCCCACTGCTACAAACATATCGTTTTCATAGATCACAGTAGTAAATAATGCGGTTGTATCGGAATATACAGACTCCCAGTTCCAGGTGTACTCTGCAGATAGTGAAGAAAGCAGGAGGAGCAACAATGAAAAAGCCATACTGATTTTTTTAGGAGTGAATCTTGTTTTATGGGGCATAAAGACCTCTTCTGTTGTGTGTGATTTATGTGTTTAGTTTTAGTTATAGAAGGCATTTATATGTATATGACAACCTAATTTGAACACACTGTATTCGTTACATCAATTAATATATAAAAGTACATGGATAAGATAAAGACATCTTATATATTTTCATAGACATAATGAAAACCATGTTTCAATGTATGCCCCTAAAGGAATCATCGATCATGAAAAACAAAGGTTTTAAAACAACAGTTCTACTTATAACAATAGCGTTTTCTACCGTTACTTCAGATGCTCGGGACACAACGGCAAATTGTCCTGCTCCAATAAATGTAAATCCCGATCCTCACGGAGAGCCCTGGATTGCAGGTGGCCTATGTCTGGAGGAGACTACAGACCATAAACCATCTTTGGAGAACCTGACGTTCTCTACCGGAAAACTGTCCAAAACAACATCGCTTCCATCACGGGTCGACAACTCTGTTTTCCCTCAGTTCAGGCCCATTTTCACCCAAATAGCCGGAACATGCACTCATGCTGCCAGTGTTAGCTATATCTATACCTATGAGATAAACAGCGCGCGCGGCCTCTCATCTGATATTCTGGCTAACCAGTACCCGTATGAATACAGCTATAATCTTCTTGGTCTGACAACCGGCTTAGGCTGTATTGCCAGGCTCATTAACGATGTCGGAGTACCAAATGCCGAAATTTATGGAGGATTTGGACTCGATAACCCCTACAGATGGGTCAGCGGGTATGATGTCTACAAAAACGCAATGTCAAACAGGTTAAAGGATGATGTTTTCATTCGTATAGAAACTCCTGAAGATCTGGAGAGAATGAAACGGTGGCTCCATGACCGGGACCGGGGCGATCCGCAAGGTGGTTTACTGTTTATTGGGGCCCAGATTAGTGATGTAGAATTAGTTACACTTGCACCGGGTACTCCCCGGGAAGGTAAACACGCTATAGTACAGTTTGGTGGTAGCGCGGGACATGCATTGACTATCGTTGGCTATGATGATTCGGTCCGTTATGATTACAATGATGATGGCGTGTATGAAAACCCAACAGATGATATAGGTACCTGGGAGATAGGTGCCGTAAAAGTTGCCAATAGCTGGGGTACCCGTTGGGCTGACAGCGGGTTTGCATATGTAACATATCGGGCTCTGGTCACCCAGGGCGCTCGTGGCGCTTCGGGGCTGGTGTCCGGATTGGTAATCGATCACAATGAGCCATACCACGAACCAAGGATTACCTATAAGATAAGCCTTACACATGAAAACAGTAACCAGGTATATGCAACAGCCGGTTTTGCCCGTAACACCGAGGCAACAGCTCCTTCCTTCGTAAAGCCTTTTAATTTTGGACAAAGGCTTGGTTTTTCCGCGCCACTTACCGATTATGATGGCGGACCATTTGAGTATGGTGTGGAAGTGAGCCATTTTGAGGAGGGTACACGAGACAGAGAGGTCGCCTTTTTCCTTGATATAAATACAACCGGTGGGTCCGGCACACTGCACAGCTTTTCTGTCATCGATTATACCGGAACAGATAGTGTGGAGTATAAGTATCCGGAAACCGATATCGAACTTGTTGGAGGTACAGATAATCGTTTTAAGTTGATCCGCCCCTACGAAAGATTTGAGGTTACATCCCCGAAGGGTGGAGAAGAGATTACACAAAACAACCCTCTTACAATTGCCTGGGATACCGATGTGCGGGACAGTGTTAAAGTAGAGCTGATCAGAGCCGATTCTGTTGTAGCATTAATTTCAAACACGCATTCAGATGAAGAATCTTTTGAGTGGGTAATACCTCACCATATTCCCTCTGACTCCAATTATTCGGTACGGATTACGACTTCTGAACACCACCCACAAAAGAGCTCTTCAAGCCAGATTTTTACTATTGGCCCGCCATCGGGCATCCATCCCTTCACACGATCACCTGCAGAAACCCCACAAGTAACTGTCCGATCAAACAGTATCGGTATTTCAGGTTATGATGGAACTGTGGAGATCCTTACTTTGAAGGGGGTGTCGGTTTTGCGTTCAGAATCGGTTAACAACTCGGTAACCATAGATACCTCCCGTCTTTCCGGTGCGGTGTACCTTCTCAAACTACAAAATCACGGAATGCGCCTTCTACGACTTATTAGATGAATCGCTACATTCATCGCCTAAGCCGCAGACTTCCGCACCCGTCAGATTGTATCACCCACAGGGAAATATGAGTGATTTTGCAGGATTTCATTGTTTTAGGTAAGTCATCGCTGAAAGTCACCAAGGCACGCTCGGGGAAAGTCACTAGGTTCAGCCTGGGGAACGTTATTTCAATAAAACCAATCCCTTACTTAACCGCTCGCCATCACAGTTCAAAGCTATTGTTATACTGGATTACAAACATCAATAAGGCAAGGCTACGGTACGTTGGTAAGGCCTGGTCTGGGCAAGTCAACAAGTTCAGCCAGGGGTAAGTCACTAAGTTTAGCCTGGGGCACATCACCAAATCAACCCCGGGCATCCATATTCCCAATCAATTCAACCCCTTAAACACCCCTCCCCAACCACGGGCACAAAAAAAATTCATCCCACCGAAAACTTTAATTGACTCTACCCCGTTTTATTGTTATTTTTATATCGATAATTTTTTATCTATATAAATGTATCAATATTAATTTATCTATTTAAAACGGCAAACTATCAATACCACCTCAATATAAGGAGAGAAGACGTGAAGGCAGAAAAGGTGATGGAGAAAAAAACAGCGGCTCCACAGAACAATGGCGATGAAGCGGCGCTCGGGCAGTTGGATCAACTGGTGGAGAGGGTGGCGGCTGCACAGAAAACATTTGCTACCTACACTCAACAGCAGGTGGATCGCATTTTCTTTAAAGCAGCCATGGCGGCAAACCATGAGCGTATCCGCCTGGCGAAGATGGCCCATGAAGAGACCGCGATGGGTATTGTGGAAGACAAAGTTATTAAAAACCACTTTGCGTCTGAATACATTTACAACAAATTTAAAACTGAGAAGACCTGTGGTGAGATCGAGACAGATGATGCTGCGGGGATAATTAAGGTGGCTGAACCACTTGGTGTTCTTGCGGGTGTTGTGCCAACCACCAACCCTACATCAACTGCCATATTTAAAGCACTGCTGGCGCTTAAAACCCGCAATGCCATTATCTTCTCCCCTCACCCAAGAGCAAAGAAGTGTACCTGTGAAGCCGCGAAGGTGGTTCTTGACGCCGCTGTTGAAGCCGGGGCACCTGCTGATATCATAGGATGGATTGACCAGCCTTCAGTTGAGTTATCTAACCGCCTGATGAACCATCCAAAGGTCAGTACAATCTTGGCTACAGGCGGGCCCGGGATGGTAAAGGCCGCCTATTCCAGTGGCAAACCGGCTCTGGGTGTTGGTGCCGGAAACACCCCTGCTTTGATTGATGAAACCGCTGATGTCCGTATGGCAATAAGCTCCATACTGATGAGTAAGACATTTGATAACGGAATGATCTGCGCGTCAGAACAGGCTGTTATCGCGGTAAAAGCTGTGTATGAACAGGTGAAACAGGAGTTCGCGGCCCAGGGCGCCTATGTGCTTTCAAAAAAGGAGAAGGAAAAGGTTGGCAAGGTAATATTCAATGAAGGACGTCTTAATGCAAATATCGTAGGTCAAAGCGCCCACAAAATTGCATCAATGGCCGGTATCGATGTAGATCCCGCGACCAAAATCCTTATCGGTGAAACCGAATCGCTAACCTCTGAAGAGCCCTTTGCTCACGAAAAGCTCTCACCGGTTCTTGCGCTCTATGGGGCGGAAAACTTTGAAGACGCGCTGGAGAAGGGACACGCGCTGATAGTACTTGGCGGTCTTGGACACACAAGTGTTCTTTACACCAATGGTGAAAACAGCGATCGTATCACCGCTTTCGGTGAAACGATGAAAACAGGACGCACCCTTATCAATACGCCATCAAGTCACGGCGCTATCGGTGACCTTTACAATTTCAGCATCGCTCCTTCACTTACGCTTGGATGCGGTAGTTGGGGTGGAAATTCTGTTAGTGAAAATGTAGCTCCGGCCCATTTATTGAACGTTAAAACAATAGCCAAAAGGAAGGAAAATATGCTGTGGTTCAGAGTTCCCGAAAGAACCTATTTTAAACGTGGTTCACTTAATGTCGCGCTTGATGATATTGCCGGAAAGAAAAAGGCTTTCATTGTTACCGATCGGTTCCTTGCTGAAAATGGCTACTGTGATGGACTGTACGAAAAGCTTCGTTCACTGAATATTACCTATGAAGTGTACTCAGACGTAGCGCCGGATCCTACTATCGAAACCGCTATCGATGGTGCTAAAAAACTCAGTGCGTTTGGTGCCGATGTGATTATTGCCATCGGTGGTGGATCACCCATGGACGCGGCCAAGATCATGTGGCTTCTTTACGAACATCCGGAGTCTGATTTTAAAGATCTTGCCATGCGCTTTATGGACATAAGAAAACGGGTGTATCAGTTCCCCAAACTTGGTCACAAGGCACTGTTTGTCGCGATACCAACTACCAGTGGTACCGGTTCTGAGGTTACTCCTTTCGCGGTTATTACCGATGAGAAGACAGACATTAAATACCCAATTGCCGATTATGAGCTTACGCCCGATATCGCGATCGTGGACGCGGATCTGGTGAAGGATATGCCTCCCAAACTTACTGCCTGGAGCGGCATTGATGCTTTAACACATGCCCTTGAAGCGATCGTAAGTACAGTGGCAACCGAGTTTACTACACCAATGGCAATGGAAGCGGTCAGGCTTCTGTTTGAATACCTGCCGCGCTCTTACCGAAACGGCAGCATCGACATGGAAGCCCGGGAGAAGGTTCACCACGCTTCAAACATCGCCGGTATGGCCTTTAGTAACGCCTTTCTTGGTATTTGTCACTCAATGGCACATAAACTGGGATCACGGTTTAAGCTCCCACATGGCCTGGCCAACGCACTGTTGATAAATGAAGTGATTCGGTTTAACGCTACCGACGTCCCCGAAAAGATGGGTACTTTCCCTCAGTATAAGTATCCTGAAGCAAAAGCACGTTACGCGCGGTTAGCCCGTTATCTTGAGATTGGCGGAAAAAATGACGATGAAAGTGTAAACAATCTGCTTGAACACATCGCGGCTCTCAAGGAAACTCTTCACATCCCCGCATCAATACGTGATGCAAATGTCGATGAGGGGGAATTTATGGCCGCGGTTGAGAAACTGGCAGAAGACGCGTTTGATGATCAGTGTACAGGTGCCAATCCACGATACCCGCTTTTTAAGGATCTTAAAGAGCTGTACATAAAAGCATATAACGGATAACTTTTCATTTCCACCTCCAAACAAACTCCCCTTTTCAGGCAGGGAGTTAAAGCATAGGGTCCCACAACCCTATGCTTTTTCAAAAAACCCTGGCTACACCAATTTTCTATAGTATAAAATTTTTCTTGTGCCAACCGGTTTACAACTCTGTTCGTAGGTTTTTACCGGTGCACCATTTTAATCCTGCACGGTAGTATCATTATAGATTCTGTAATCTAATAAATTAAGTTCAAAACCCTGAAGGTTTATGTGTTTATACTCCCTGGCTGCTGTCGCGCCATAATATTCAGGAATTCTTTTACTTGCACTGTTGCGTTTATCTACCGGATAAACAAGGTATTCAAACTCAATATTTTCGGCATTAAGGTAGTTAGATGTCTATAAGTGAAAAAGATAATGTATTGACCGGAAGGGTGAACGGCAGTGAGCCCTTAGAAAAACTATGGAAAAAGGGATCCGCCCCAATCACTGGCGAATGAGTGCTTTCGCCGGTCCTTCCCCAGGGCCAATTGTCTGAGTCCTCGAGTTTTGGCCCCTCCCCGGCGAAAGTGCGAATGGGAGAGCCAGTGTGGGGCTCCAGGCGTTCGTTCATGCAACCCCGTCCTGGGTTGCACCCTTCGGGCCACCCGAAGACGGGATGGTGCTCTTCGGCCATCCATGGCCTACGAGTGCCTACTTTCTTTGGCCTTGGAAAGAAAGGGGATTTAACAAAAACAGCGTTTCTTAACGCTGAATACCTTACCCTTAAGGAATGGAATGACAAAGTAGGTCGCCGAAGGCCCTCCGAGCCGATGCCCTGAGAGGCGAGTTCTTGATTGTGACAGTGAGAAAACACTATGGTTTTTGATGATAAAACTTTCAAACACACGCTATGTCACAGTTTTGGGATGCATCTACTTCCATAACCAACCCACAAATTTTCCAGAAGGGCCATATTTTCTTTTGCCCCTTGAATTATAGCCGTTATGGTTTCGAGACCATAGCCGTTTCCGTGAGATTGCTTTTTGGTCCAGATCCCAAGCTCTGGTGTATGGCTATCTATCTTATGCAGCCCCGCACAACCGATAAACTCTTTGGTATCCTTTTTAGTAATCACTAGCTGAAGCGTTGTTCCCTCCCGCAACTCCTTCAACGATGATTCGATAAAGCCATAGGTTTCATCAATCTTCTCCGCTGGTTTGGGATACATGTATTTAGTGATTTCATGATCAAACTCTCTGAAGATATCATCTGCCCAGGACTTATCAATTGGTAAAAGTGCTAGTCGCTCTGTTTCTATTACTACATCGAGCAATGATTTCATCGCTATTCTCCAGGTTCTTTGGTTTGTATAACAGAGTGTTTTACAACGACTCAAGAAACTGTTGCAGTACATCAGCTCCCTTTTTTAAATTGGGGAAGAATTTATCTATATGCTGGTCTGAAAAATTATCAGCGCCGGGCCAGTTACGCAAAACCGCGGCACCATCATAGTCTACAGATGCCATTCGTACGCCAAGGTGGGTTGCCGGAAGGTAGAAATCGGATGCGGGAAGGATCGCCACATGAATATTCTCCAAGAGATGGCGACTCAGTTGCGGTCCTGTAACAATACCACTGCGTTTCAGTTTCGTCCGGTAGTTTTCAAAATCGGGGAAAAGGTAAAACGCTCCGTCGGGTTTAGGGCAGTTCAGGTTCATCTGAATGCATCGTTTATGCAGATAAGTGCTGGCACAGCAGTGTATTTCTGAACAGGTTTTTATATGTGAACGAATTGATTCGAACTCACTGTAAGCTTTAAGCGCGGCATATTGAATCGGGGCCGAGACAGATGAGTATGTTTCACTGATAATAGATTTTAGTGCCTGCTTAAGAAGCCCCAACTCCTCTGGTACCAACAGTACCCCCAACCGATACCCGCCCGCCGAAAACGATTTGGAAAGCCCGCCGGAAACAATCGTGCCTTCCGGGTAGTAGTGGTGCATACTACTTTGCTTTTTTTGTGTAAAATCGATCATAGCGTAGATTTCATCTGAGATTACCACGATATGATACGCTCTGCAAATGGCAGCCAATTCAGCCATTTCCTCATCGGTATAAACACAGCCGGTGGGGTTGTTTGGATTGTTTAAAATAAGGAGTTTTTGTGATTGCCCCAGTCGATAGCATGCTTTATCAAGTTCTTCAGGAGTGATTTTGTAGTTATTATCCCGTTTTGTTTCGATAGGAACAATAGTTTTTCCACGCAGCGCGGCCTGAGGGCCATAGCTTACCCAGCTTGGCGCGGGTACCAAAAGTGGCCCTTCCATAAGATAGATGGTCTGAAAAATCAATTCTTTACTTCCCGGCCCGATAAAAACGTCTGAAGCGGTAAATTTATGTCCATACTCGTTCTTGTAAAATGTGGCTACAGCCTCACACAATTCCGGAAGACCGCGGGTTGGGAGATAGTGATTTTGATGACAATTTTCCCGAAGAGCGCTCTGTATCGGCTCCGATACCGGAAAGGGTGATTCACCAAAGCCAAAGTGATAAACCTCTGTTCCCTGTTTACGCATTTTACATGCTTCTATATTTACTGCCAGAGTGGCAGATTCTTTAAGGCTTAGCACAAGCGGGTTTAGTGCTGGTATCATAAGTGATCCTCTCTTCTTGTAGTTTTATCGCTACTCTCTTTAGCGCACCCAAAAGCAATCGTTACACTGTTTGAGCATAGTCTCTATAAACAGATTGTATCCTAAAGTACTCAGATCGGGAAGATGGTTGCTATACCACCGTTTCTATTAATATAGGTAAAGGTAACACATGGTGTAAATATCGATTTTCTATACTTTTCCTGAGTTTAGCTGCTGTCCAACGTGGGTCTTTATCAGGTAAAACACGTCTGTTTTTGAATCATGTATGTGCATTTTATAGTCAATAGTTTGGCGGAAAGCGCCTTCCTGGCGCTTAAAGAGATGTAAGCTGATAAATTTTCAAAAATAAGTGATAATTCTTTTCAGAAAAAAAAGAACATTGAATTGAATAAAGAATACCGATAAGAAAAACTTTTGAAGAGAATAGATTATAAGAAAAACTTACAATAAGAGTAGTATGTTGTTAAGAATATTTTGATGAGGTATAAAAGTCTAAATTGATTGGTAAGGAAAGAAGATAACACAGGTGCGAACGGAAGTGAGCACCTCGAGAAAACGTTAGGGATATAAATCCGCCCCGATCAGCGGCTCGTGAGTGTTTTCGCCGGTCTTTTTTTCCGGGGCCATCGAGTCCTCGAGTTTATGGCCCCTCCCCGGCGAAATCACGAACAGAGGAGCCGATGCGGGGCTCTTAGGGCGTTCTTTGCCTACTTTCTTTGGCCCTGGAAAGAAAGTAGGTCGCCGATGGCAGTTTAAGAGTAAAGTGAATACAATAATGAAAAGAACTATTAATGAATATAAAAAAAAGAAGTAATAGAGAGCCGTCCATGGCAGGAGCCAAACTACAGCCTATAACACAGGCATGCAAAATTGTGGCAGACCGCAACTTCTGCATGCCTGGGAACGTTTGCATTATTTCAAAACCCGAACCGACCTTTTCATTTACTATGCAGCCCGGATCTTTGTTTTAACGCCCATTCTGGTTTAAGTGAGGACAGTTAGAAATGGGAATGTTGGCACCTGAGCGCCGTGATACTAATCAAACGCAAAGCAATTGAGATATCCCGGGCGCCTGCCGCGGACGGCACCGGTTCTACCCATTCTGGCACAATGTCCTCCAGGCTCGTCGTACCTCCTCGGTGTCTCGTTTGTAGCGCTTCGAGGACTCCGCTTTTTGAGGGCACTGGTACTTAAGAAAGTGCCACCTTCCGTCCCCCCTGGCGCGTTTTACCCGTGCATCATTTCCCTTCCCCTTCCGTGTGTTCCGTGCCTTCCGTGGTTAAAAATCCTAAGATTAACAACCACAGAAAACACGGAAGGCACGGAAATAAGAAAAAACAAAATTCAGAGGTCTGAAGTCAGCACTGAGCCAGAAACTAACCTCTTATCTCCCTTCCCCTTTCGTGTGTTCCGTGCCTTCAGTGGTTAAAAATCCTAAGAATTACAACCACGGAAAACACGGAATGCACAGAAATGAGATAAAAAAAATTTCAGTGGTCTGAAGTCAGCACTGAGCCAGAAACTAACCTCTTATCTCCCTTCCCCTTCCGTGTGTTCTGTGCTTTCCGTGGTTAAAATCCTAAGAATTACAACCACTGAAAACAGTAGACAACACACAGATTGCCTTACTTAACGCTTTTTAGTATTATTGTAGAAAAAGCCGCCCATATCTAAAAAGTCTTACACTAAGATGGGCACCTGAATAGTAAAAAAATGAGCTATCATGAATTGTAATCTTTTAGAGGATAAAACCGTAATTAACCAGGAAGTTATTATCGTATGGTTCTTTCGTTCTAGTACAAGCAGAAGTGAGATTACCCGCTATAGGGGGGAGAGAATTGCCAGTAATTAGCAGATTTTTTGGAATCATTGTGTATATGTACTGGAGAGACCATTCACCACCTCACTTTCATGCAAAATATGGTGGTCAGGAAGTTATTGTTGATATAATCACAGGTGATGTCAAAGGGACTCTTTCAAAAACAGCCATAGCACTGATACAGGAGTGGCGGGTCAAACATATTCAGGATTTACTTGAAGACTGGAACCTCGCTGAACAGAAAAAACAAATGCGTGAGATACCACCACTGGAGTAGACAATGTTTTTACATATTACCAAAGCAGAGTACCTGGCGGAGTATAAAATAAAGGTAAGTTTTAATAACGGTCATAGTGGAATTGTTGATCTGAAGCACCATCTAAATGGTGACATGTTTGAGCCGCTAAAGGAGATTGAACAATTTAAGAATTTCAGGGTGGATCCTGAGATTGAAACCATCGTCTGGGAGAATGGAGCTGATCTTGCCCCCGAGTTCTTGTTTGAGATTTGTGATTTATTAGCTGTGAGAGATGAGCTTTGAGCAGGAAAAAAGAGTTTCATCTCATGCATAATCCAATTCTTAGCTCTTTTTGTTTTTCTCATTCCCCTACTCTTTAAACAACAAGTAACACCATTTCCAACCGACCCTCTAACTCTTATACCAGCAGTTTGTTTTCCTCGCCCGTGGGGACGACATATCTGAAGAAAAAACACTGCGTATTACAACCAAACACCTAAATATTCCACCAAACCCCTCACGCTTGCGCGGCAGGCAGGACGGAAGGTGAGGGGTAAACGGCAGTGAGCCCCGAAGACAAAGCGAGGACGGCGCGGTCTTCCGCGACTACGAGCTTTGGCCGAGGAGGTACGACGAGCCTGGAGAACATTGTGCCCGAATGGGTAGTGCCGACCCGAGTCTGCGAGGGTGCCGCCCAAAAAAATAATTACCAATTCCTAATTACTAGTGACTAATTACAGGAAAAAGGAATTGTGCCCTGATTAGAGTTGAGTTATTAGCAGGAAAAAAGCATACCTCAGCACTCTTTATTCTTTATCATTTCCCTAATACTCTTGAGACAAAAAAGGTAACATTTGTTCCACCAAACCCCTCACGCTTACGCGGCAGGCAGGACGGAAGGTGAGGGGTAAACGGCAGTGAGCCCCGAAGACAAAGCGAGGACGGCGCGGTCTTCCGCGACTACGAGCTTTGGCCGAGGAGTAACGACGAGCCTGGAGAACATTGTGCCCGAATGGGTAGTGCCGACCCGAGTCTTCGAGGGTGCCGCCCAAAAAAATAATTACCAATTCCTAATTACTAGTGACTAATTACAGGAAAAAGGAATTGTGTCCTGATTAGAGTTGAGCTATTAGCAGGAAAAAAGCATACCTCAGCACTCTTTATTCTTTATCATTTCCCTAATACTCTTGAGACAAAAAAGGTAACATTTGTTCCACCAAACCCCTCACACTTACGCGGCAGGCAGGACGGAAGGTGAGGGGTGAACGGCAGTGAGCCCCGAAGACAAAGCGAGGACGGCGCGGTCTTCCGCGACTACGAGCTTTGGCCGAGGAGGTACGACGAGCCTGGAGAACATTGTGCCCGAATGGGTAGTGCCGACCCGAGTCTGCGAGGGTGCCGCCCAAATCAATACCTATTAAGCCGCTGCAGTTTAAATCACCGTAAGCAAAAACAAATAATTTGGCGATGAAAATGGAACTGCATATTTTAAAACAAGAGTAGTACAATGATTATGTACAATGCTGTATTTACCACCTTTTTTACCAGGGAGCAGAAATGTTTAAGTACCTGCTGATTCTTACTTTAATGATCTCGTGTGCAACCAGATATGAAATAGTAGAAGAAAAACGGACACCGGAATCGGTAACCATTGATGGCAGAAGTGTGATCAATACGCTTTCTGATTATTTTTTCGGACACAACTATTGGATGTGGGCTCCTACCTGGGGCAATCAGATCATGGGAACCGAATCCCTTATCTCAGACCTAAACCTCTCGCTGCTTCGTTTTGGCGGGATTCAGGTTGATTTGGGGCATCCCGACTCGGTGACAGAAGCAAGGATTGCTCAGTACATAGAGTACTGCGAGGCTGTTGGTGCCAAACCCGTTATTCAGATGCAAATCGCGCGATATACCACCACTGAAGAGCGGGTGGAGAATGCTGTTAAGATGTTTAACTATTTCAGAACATTATACCCTGTCAGGTATGTTGCTATAGGAAACGAACCCGACCTCTATTTCGACAATCTGGCAACCAACCCCGAATACAACGCGCAGTATTTAAGAGATTATACCATAGATGATTACATCAGGGATTTTAACGCCGTTGCTTCAGAGCTAAAGAGTATCGACCCGGACATAAAGATTATAGGACTTGACCTTTCACACCGGTACGATCAGTGGATACCTCCCTTTGTAGCAGAGTGCCGCGACAATGTGGATATAATTTCTGTTCACTATTATCCGTTCCACGCTGCACAATGTACCTACAATGTCGTACATGACCATGCACCCGCAATAAATACTTTTTACTCCGACATTCGTACTCTTATAGACCAAAACGCGGGGGACAGGGAAATCCCTTTAATGATAGGAGAAACAAACATCTCCTGGGATGGGGATCCGGCCAATTCCACAAGGGATGCTTCACCGGGAACATTTAACGCGGCGCTGTGGTTTGCGGACTATGTGGGGGTTTCGAGTGCCCAGGACAATTTGCTTTCGATAATGCCCTGGAGTATAAGTGAGGGCTGGACCCTTGGCTTCATTGATGCCTCCAGGAGGGTTAAACCGGTTTATTATGTGTATAAAATGTTCTCAAACCACACAAAAGAACATCTGATCCACAGTGAAAATGTTAATCAGTATTTAAGAGTATATGCTTTTAAGGATGACCTGGGTGGTGTGTCTGTATTTCTGATCAACTGGGACAGAAATGCCTCATATGACCTTGATTTATCCTTCACCGATGTCCTTGATGATTCATCTGTAACTCACGTTGTCCCCCCTCACTCTGTCTCTGTCATCAACCTCTCTTCCGGTTTAGAACACACGGAAATAATTGAGTACAGGTCTGATAACAAAGAGGATGGACCGGTTTTAAATCCATAATCTAATACTAAGCAGGTGGCATCTTGTCACCTGCCCTTTTTATGGTATAATCGATTGCTGCCTTCCGTACACTGTTTTACACAGTACCGCAAAAAAGCGTCGACGGCTTCCCGGGGTCTGGTCTTAGCTTATGAGCCGGGGAAAGCAGGCCCCCCCCCGGATAAGACCACTAACAGCTTATGTTTGAACGGTGATAACCTGAACCGGGCAGGTCATGGAAGCGTGACGGCACTTCTTCTGCAGCTCTGCGGCGACCGAATCTGTTTTGATAACAGCCATTTTGCTGTCATTCATCTCAAAAACTTCCGGGCAGATCCTGACACACAGCTCGCACCCGATACAGCCTTCACTGTCGATTGTGACTTTCATGTTGTTTCCTTTTCTGAGGAAAAAGTGTGCTTTTAAAAATATATACAGAGGCCTTGACTCATGCCCTGCCTGTGTGACTGGCAGGGACATAGTCAAGGCTGTATTTCAAGTATACGTTTGGCCACTTTGTATTTTCGTTGACCCTTTTTTAGTTGTGGCCGATTTTGACCACCCAGTCTTCAGGCCCCTGCAGCTCATACTCCCAACTGAACTGACCACCGTGTTCGGCCTGAAACTGATAGTAAAGCGGCTTGGGGTCATGATCATTGGTAATTCGCAGTACCCCACCCGAAGGTAAAGCTCCCCACTGCTCAAAAATCAGATCATGCCGTTCTCTGGGGGGAAGAGGACGAAGATCAAGGTCCTGAAAGGGGACCTGATCCTGAGGCTTAAAGCAACAGTAGCCTATCTTATCACAAGCCTCTTTGACCTCTTTCCAGTCCTGTTCAGTGAACATCTGAAGAGCGATTTGGTAGAGTATGTTATCTTCTTTAAAGATGTGGTTTTCAAGTTCCCGCGTGATAAATTCACCATGATCCAAAACCTCCTTTTTAAACTCGCTAAACGGCGTTCCCTGACCCTTGCAAACGAGACCGAACAAAGCCCGTTTTCGGGCGCGAAACTCAACATGTTCTTCTTCCATTATATGTGGAGGCTCGGTAATATTGTACTGATGCAGTTTGGGGAAAAGCGCCTCTTCTTCCCGCTGGTGATGCAACTCCGCTTCAACCAAAAGATGTGATGCCTCTTTGAGCTCATCAAAGTCATTCCCCATCTCATCAAAACTGTTAGCTGTTTCGAGCCGCCCGACAATCTCCTTTATCTTGTGAAGACCGCTTACAATTAACCTGTGCTCTTCCATCAAAGTATGAACAGGGTGAGGAGCACTAACTTCAATCTGTTTTTCCACCAGAGCATCCCGCATCGCTTCCAGGTGTATATCACAGAGACTCTCACGTATCTCCTGGTGAGAAACACCTTCCTGAATCAGCTCCTGTTCCAGCATGCCCAGCGTCATGGCATCGACACTGTTGAGCAGTTTCTTTGCACGCTGTTTTGTCTCTTCTGTTACATTATCTGATCGCAGTTCACGCAGTAGTGATTTAAGTGTCTCCCTGGTCATTGTTTCGTTCTCCTTGTGCTGGGTTTCGCCTTGCTTTGTGATCTCAAGAATCCATTCTTCGGGGCCTTTCTTATCCTTTCTTACACCGATCCCCGGTGTGGTGGTAAGCATGTATAACAGCGGTTCCGGGTCAAAATCAAAGACTACTCTTAGTTGGTCGCCTTTGCCAAGAGCATTTAGCATAGGGAAAAGCTTCTGTTGCTTTTCTTCATGTGAGAGTCCTCTTGCATCAAGTTTATGTAATTTTGGCATCATATACCTCTTTCGTTTTTATGTTAAGCCACAAGGGTCTGTCCTTTTCTTCTGATACAATCTTTTGGATCTGTTCCATCCATAAGTTTTTGAATTCCGTTCGCTCGTTGGCTCCTGCGATTTCCCAAATGTTGGGAGTTAACAGATCTGCAAGGCGACGAGCTTTATCAGGAGCATGTGATGGCAGTGCCTGGGGGTTTAAACTCACCATACATTGCGCTTTGGTGTCATTTCGCCTTACGGTAAACTGCACATGGTCCTTATCCATTTGTTTGCCATATCGCAGGAGATTGTTTCGTCTATGCAACCCGCCCATCCCCTTAAATCCGGTTTCAGGACACGCGCCGGTAATAAGGCTAAAAACCTGTGCCATAACACCATAAGAGCCATCATCCTTTTCACCATGCACAATGACCGACATATCCCCTCGTTGACCTATTCCATCGGGAAACAAAGCTTTTACAACGTATTTGCAGGCTACATAGGTCATGGAAATGGTAGGGCAAGCGTGTCCCGCGGCCTTAATAACATCGGTGAAACTGTATTCTATTATGTCATTTTCACCCTTAAAAGCCCCAAAGAGCGTAGCCAGTGGATCACGCATCCGTATTGGTTCAACTGCTGCAAAAAAATCGCGGTATTCTGAAGTAGTGGTATGTTCCATTATTACTTTTCCTCTTAGATCGATGACATCTTTTTACTGGTGCTATCTGACCCTTTGCTTCCATTATCCTCACGCGAGACAAGCTTCGCTCATGTTGGCAAATGCATCAAGTTTGGTGTTTCTCATCACCTCTTCCATCTGCTGGTTGTGCTCCTTAAAGGCACATCCCAGAGCACATAAACCGTGTGTACACGAGGCAATCTTAAAGGGACACCCCTCATCCGATGCGCCTCCTTCGATGGCGACCCATATATCCAAAAGGGAGATAGAATCGGCGGGTTTTTTAAGAACAATGCCACCTGAAGGACCGCGCTCGCCTTTGACGATGCCACTGCGGGCCAGCGTTTGCACGACCTTTGCCAAATGAGCTTCGGAAACATTGCAAAGAGAGGCAATTTTTCCTATAGACATCTTCCGTGGATGATTGCGCGCCACCATAGCCATTGCATGCATACCAATGGTGAAAGCGGTTGTTGTTCTGATCAGGTGCATTTTTAGTTCCAGTCCTCAGGTTAAATCATATTTAGGTATTGGTATACCTTAATACGGTATTTGCGCCGCATTATTTCATTTATGCTCATTTTTTGATGAAATATGGGGTTTTTTCACGATAAGGGTCTATTACGGCATGGGGCAGGGCTATAAGAGGGAGTATTATCGATCCGTACACCGGAGCAATTGCCAAAAAAAATAATGCTTCAGACTGGGTAGAAAAGATCAGTAACTTGATCATTTTGATGCACACAGAACCCGAAAAGTTCATGGAAATGAAACAATTCACCAGAAATCACATAATGATGTCCTAAACTGGAATGAAGTATTGGATACTATAATGAATGACAAAAGAGCACCAGTTATTCCACTGCCTTCCAAAACCGCAAACCCAAAACTTTCTGCAGAACTTTAAGTTATTCCTGCCTGCCTAAGTAACCCTTCTGTCTAAAATCCTACCCCACGACAGAGGGGTTTTTTTCAATAATGTGACACATTTTATCACTCATGTCCAAAGTAGGATACCCGTAGAAGTTAACATAGATAATTGGTAATCATGCCAGTAGTAAACATCCGCTCCGGAAGTGAGCTATAAAATGAACGACAAAATAGATCTCGCTTTCTTTAATTAGTAATTAGTGGCTCAGAGTGGAGCTACGACTAAAGCGTCTTTCCGCCTTGGAAAAGTATTATAGAGACGCACAGGCTATACACTCTGAGCGCCTTTTTTACCGCAATCAATAATATTTTGATCTTTTAGGTAAATAAATGCTACAAAAAAAGAAACACCCTAACTGTAAGCAACCCTGTTATCATCAAGGAGGTTTTTGCATGGGAAAATCTATCATGAAAGCATCACTGTGGTCCATACGTTCCGTTTTTTCTATTTACAGTAAATTTATAGCCCTTGTTTTTGCCTTATTTTGTGTTGCAAGCGGTCAGGTACAAAACAATAGTGGTACAGAGTCACAAAATGAAAAACCCAAAATCAGGGGACGGGCTTTAAGAGCTACCGATTCGACAGTTATCGCTAATACAAAAATTATTTTGTCTTCCACAGCTGCGCCTCTATACGGTGTTTCTAATTATTATCCCAGAGATGAGGACTACTCATCAAATTTCTTTCACTTACCAATTGATTCAACAAAGAGTGATGAAAATGGGTATTTTGAGCTAACCCTTGATTACTTTGATCGCCTTTCACAGATGGAATTTGTTGCAAAACTGGATGAATCTGAAGGAAAAGTTCTCTACGCAACAGACAATACCTTCATTTCTCCGATCGATCCAGACTCCGTATATACATTCTATTTATCCCCAAAAGGTAGAGTACCGGTTACTCGCCAGATAGAAAATCGCGGCAAAAGGCAGCTTCAGGTGAGCCGGGGCAGAACCATAAGCATTACAATTACCGACTGGAATGGTGCAAAAACGTCAGATATCTCTGTTATAGATCTCAAAGGGAATACTGTCGCCAGGTTGCAGGCTTCCGAAACGGGGGTCATATCCTGGGACACTCAGAACACTCCAGGAGGAGTCTATCTGCTCAGACTCAATAACAGTCTTCGGGATATCTATACGCGCATTGTGGTTAAATGAGTCTAATACCGGGCAGGTGTATAGTGTTCACATCAGACGCATGGATCACCCGCGCACAATCATACTCCTGCAGTGAGTCGTGGTGTTGTTAGGCCCTTTAAGGATCCGTTTAAAGAATCTATGAAAAGCTCAGCACCAAGCTGTGATTAAGAGGAAACATGAAAAGCGAAAAAGAAAAAATGCTCTCTGGTGAGCTCTACAGCGCTTTCGATGAGCAGCTGAGTGCTGATCGCAAAAAAGCCCGTATGCTTCTTCACAGATTAAACTATCTTGACTATGGTAATGAATCCGCGACCAGCGGCATTTTAAAGGAGCTGATGCCTGACGCAGGTGAGGAGCTGTGGATCGAGCCACCCTTCTATTGCGATTATGGCTACAATATTATCACCGGAAAGAATGTTTATTTCAACTTTAACTGCGTTTTGCTTAATGTAATGGAGATACGTATTGGGTCAAATGTTTTGTTTGGTCCCGGAGTTCATATTTACACTGCAACCCATCCCATCGATGCACAGGAGCGCAAGAAAGGCCTCGAGAGTGCTAAACCCGTTACGATTGGTGATGATTGCTGGATTGGCGGAGGGGCTATTATTAATCCGGGATTATGTATCGGCAATCGGTGTGTGATTGGCTCAGGCGCAGTGGTAACAAAATCGGTCCCGGATGATACTATAGTAGTTGGAAACCCTGCAAAGCCAGTTGAGAAGAGAGATAGTTGAAAGACTTGTAAGCTGCACACACAGACCCTTTAACTATCAATAGTTATCCAAAAAGCGGGTGCTAAACTCTTGTGGGGAGAGGACTGTAACTTTTAGAGCTCTCCGTTTACCCAACAGGTGCATGTCGCTGCTTATAAGAGTCGAGTTGCTCTCAAAAGCTAAAGCTGCAAATTTTCGGTCTGCGGGATCTTCTATAGACACATAGTCTTCTTCATTTAATTTTTTCTCAAATTTTTTATCCCTTCGAAACAACCTTTCAACAGATTTGGATGATAGTAACGGAATCCGAGAAATCGTAAACACTATCTCATCTCTGGTCCGATCATTCCAAACCATATTTACAGTGTTATCACCGATAGCCCTGACTATACGCGCCGAAGCGGAGTTGGCATTAAAAGCTGCAGCTACAAAAACGTTTGTATCAACCACAACAGAGGCATTGGTATTCATACCAGTTTCCTTAAGCTGAGCTCAACCGCGCCCGTGTTCATAGTTGCGATTCTGAACTTTCTCCTGAACGATTGCGGTTACGAATCGGATGTAGATACCACAGCAAAAACACCAGAATCGCACCTGTTCCTGAAAACACTATCCCTACAGCCGTGCTGTTGAAAAGAAACCTGATGACCACAAACAGGGCACAACAGGTTGAGAGTGCCAGAAATGACAATCCGTATAGAGTAGTCAGTATTCCATAGCGCAGCCTCCCTGTACGGTCATGCCTTCCCGCGAGCCTGTGATATGCAGCAGGAGCCAGAAAAAGAATGGTTGATGCTGCAATAGCCATGAGTGAAACAGTAAACACTACCTTCCCTAACAGGTCGATAAGATGAAAACGTGCAGCAAAGGGCACGGTAAGCAAAAAGGCCAGCAGCACCTGAACACCGGGTATGATAGTCCGTAGCTCCTCTAAAAGCTCACGGTACCGTTCTCGTTCTTCATTGGTTGGGCTATTATTGTTCATTAACTATATCAGCACCTATCCATTGAAAGAGATTCGTTATTATCGGGTGAGATGAGGTACTTATCCGTGATGATCTAAAGAACTCGGGGCAATCTTCATACCAAAAAGTCTTAACGAATTTTAGGCTAATCTCCAGTGATGCACTCAGAATAAATGCTTTTCCTTAGTGTTTTGTTTATATTAAGGTAACACTACAATTCCGAAAATAAGACAGAGCCGGTATAGAAGCTCCCGTATACAAATACTAAAGAGTCCTTTAAAGCGGCCTGAATTGAGAGGAGAGCTTAGATGTATGCACGAAAAAGCATTGTAATCACTATTTTGATGCTGCTGTTCACTACTGTTTTCTCCCGTGAAGTTTGTGAGCTTGTTATCGAAAGCTGCCCTGAAGATTTTAGTGATGATACCATTTTTGTTTCGGAAAAAGTTGTAGCACTGTCTTCAAGTGTAAGAGCCTGTGAGTATTTAGAGGTTCTTGAAGATGTGTACACTGACCCGCCCTCCATCATGTTCGTTATCGATCATTCAACTTCCATGTACAGGGAGGGGTTTGATCCTCAGGGAAGCCGCTTTACGGTGACAACAGACTTAATTACCATGCTCTACCGTACGATTCCCAATGCTGAAATCGGTTTGGCTCCCTTTCGCAGGTTTCTGTTTTTCGATCACAGAAACTATGATTACATGGTAAACCTGCCACTTGGCAGACACCAGGAGGGGGCGTATATGCCTTTGTTAACACTCAATCAGAGGTACCCCTGTGGAAGGCTTGGCCATGAAATCCTGATCGACATACTTGAAACTGAAGTTACTGACGTAAACACAGGAACCGGCGAAACTTTTTACGATGTTGTGGATCTGGTATATCAGCCACTTTTTGATGCTCCTTTTGGTACCAATATCAACTCTGGTTTCGATGCAGCTAAAGATGCATTCAGTAATACCGACAACTCCAAGGAGAACCATTTCATAATTTTTCTCTCCGATGGCGAGGCCAATCGTCCTCAGTACGGCAATCCCAGGGAATTTGTGGCAGGAACCGATGTACCAACCACTTTTACCGTCTTTTTCGCACCAGAGGGCAATGAGGCACCGGAGATGATTGTGGAGATGACCGAAAATGTCAGAAACAGCGGCTACACTCAAAATAATATACACAGTGATCTCTGGACAATTCAAACTAACCATGACATCCTCTTAGATCTGTTACAAAATCAAATTCTTACGCCCATTCTAAAGTTGGTAACCGGAACTCCGGTTACCATAGCTGTTAACAGAACTTTTTCCGATACCGTTGGCGATAGTTCCACCTTCATTTTCACACATCCTTTTCCGCTTCAGGATACTTCCACTCAAATTGAGATGGTAATTGACTACGAAGTCAGGGATGATGATACCGGCCAGTCCGGTTCACTTCAAACAAAGACAGATTTTACTGTAATACGAAAACCGAACGCGCCAGTCCCCGATGGGTTCAGTCTTGTCTGTTGGGAGCGACCGGATCTGAGCCTTCGCTATAGAGAAGCAAGGGTAAATATTGTACACGAATATATGGATACGCTTGAGGTCGTTTTTGATCCGGGCAGTAAAGAGTTTGAAGAAGTAGGTATCGAGCTCTCCAACTTCGAGCAAAGAAACGATCTTGAGATGCTAAATCTCACTAGAGCGAATGATGGAACCTGGGTTGGAACTTTCGGTCGTGAAATCAGCGAAAATGCTCTCAGGGGCGACGGTACTCTTCAGCACAGAATTACAGACAGTATTGTAGTCACCTACCGTAACCCCGAGATCCCCCTTGATACCATTCGGGTTTCGGTGCCTTTCAGGATGAGCAGGTTTGTTGAATCACTCAGTGCTGCCTACTTTGATATCAATGCCGATGGGTTTATTGACAGTATATTTATTGGGCTCAGTGATCCCTTATCGGATGATGATCTTATGGATTATGTTGATCGGCTGCAATTACCTGTCCATAGAATGTTTAGTGTAGATTCTGTTTCCACTGTAGCAGGAGGAATAGCCCTGCATGTAACGGAACAGGGTAGCACTATCCCCCAAACCAGTGTAACAGAATTTGACGTGATAACTGTAACGGGTGGTATGTCTGAAGGCGCGGGTTATATAAATCCTGCTGAACTGCCTGCACATGACAGTGTCGCACCTGTTATAACCGGGGCCAGGCTTTTGCAGGGCGTTAGGCAGGAGGATACACTGGTTGTAACCTTCTCGGAACACGTACGTGAAATTAACGATGATCAGCCATTTCTTTTCTCCACCCCCTATGCTCAAAACTACAGGGCAGCTCTTTCCTTTTTAGATGGGGAAGGTGATCAGATGAGGTTTCTTGTAGAGGATATTAGAGGTGTGCAGGATATGACAAGCAACGATTCCATATGGATCAATTTTGAAGCTGGTGTAAGTGATCTGGTGGGTAATGCACAGCTTAACCCTCGAAATAGAAGAGCTCTTCTGGAAGTCATACCCCCTCCGTTTAATCTGGATGTAAAGGTTATCAATAACCCCATGGATCCGGCAAACTCTCCGATACCCGACTTTGTCAAAAATGTTCCTGGTTATAATGCAGGTCCCAGGGGTCTGGTTATAATTGTCGAACCTACCATTGATATAAGATTTGCTCTTGAAGGAACTGTTCATCTGTATGATGTAGTTAAAAATCCGGTAGCCAAAATAGATGAAGGTAATGGTGCCTTTTTTGATGAGAACCAAAATAGGCTCTATTTTGTTTGGAATGGAAGAAATGAAAATGGAAGAAATGTTGGAACCGGGACCTATCAGGCTGTGATTAAGGTAACCGGCAGTGATACTGTTAAAGAGACTGTTACTGTGCGGGTTGGGGTGAGACGGTGAGGTGTGGAACATGACTATGATGGTCAGACTAAGAGATGCATGCAGAGAAGATTATGAGTTTTTATACGACTTATTAAAATCGACCATGATGCATTACTACAGCGAAGCTTTTGGTGATTGGGATGAAACACTGGAACGACAATATTTTGACGAAAGTTTTTCGAGGCATAAATACCAAATAATCATATATGATAATTGCGACATCGGTTGTATCTCCCTCACTCAGAGTAATAAGGCACTGTTTATTAATGAGCTTCAGATTGTACCGCAATATCAGAACAGAAGCATTGGGAAACAGGTTATGAAATCTGTTATCGAAGACTCCAACCGCTTATCTGTTCCTATTACACTTGAGGTCCTTAAAACAAACAATAGAGCTGAGGCATTTTACAGTCGTTTGGGATTTAAAAGAAACGGGCAAACCGAATCTCACTGGTTGATGTATAGGGGAGCTTGTGGGAAATAAAGCGCTAATGACTGAAAAATGCTTAAAACGCCACCTCTACTCTTGCCGAGTAGGTAAGATCTGGACCGGAAAATGCATCCCCATAAAAATCTCTATGCACTGCCTGAATGTAGCTTGTAAGGTTCACATTTTGTAGAAGATTATAGCGCACAAGCAGTGTGCCCACAAGTCCGCGGCCATCAAAGTTATATAAAATATTACCGGAAAGACGCAACAGTTCATTCACACTGTAAGATGCATTAAAAAAGAGATAATGAGTCCTAAAAAAGGGTGTTGGTAGTTCTGCTGTTACACTATCGGTGCTCAAAGAATCGGGATGGATCGTTAGGCCATTATACAAATACTCAAGCGAGAAAATAAGATTATTTCTCAAAAACGAGTAATCTGTACCGAACATGAATTCGAAATGAGAGCTTTTTAAAGCTTCCTCAAAATGAGTCACCATCTCGCCGTAAATACCAAAATGAACATCTCCCTTAAAAGCAAGACCCGCCACACCAGTTTGTGATCGGTGCCTGTAGATACCAATAAGGTCCAAGTCAAAGCCCCTGAAGGTGGTAAAGTACTTTAGCGCCGAGGCATGTTCATTGTCTCCCACCGGTAATTCTGATATAAAATCAATTCCGGAGAGAATATTACGGGGAACCCTTACGCTTACCACATCGCTGCCTTTTCGCTTGAAATAGATATCCCTTATATCGATTGTTGAAAAAATATCCAGAGGCGAAAGAACCGCTCCTCTTCCAAAAGTGACTATCTGACGCCCAACAGCAATATCAGCAAATCTGGGGTAAAATGCCATATAAAGCTCTCTGAGATCAGCTACAACCGGAGCTTCCCCAAGTGCGAGTGAGGAACCGGTCTGCTCTTCCATCTGTTTTACGAAAACATTGGCATAATCTCCATAGAGCATGTGAAAATCGGCTTCCAATCTGACCATTCCATATTCACGGTTGGTATTGTGCCCTCTGAGCTCAAGAGTGTTCATACCCGAAAACCTAATGTTTTTTTGTTCACCCCTGTAGTGATTGGCAGAAAGAACAGAATAAAGCACACCACCCAGTTCAAATCCACCAAACGGACTGGAAGCTATAAGAGGAGACATTGAGAGAAGAATAAACACTGACATACCCTTCATGGTAGCTAAAGCAGACATTCCTTACCTCCGCAAATAGCGAATGGAAAATCTACTTTCATCCATTTCTTTATCAAAAACTACTTCATGCATTTCAAAAACAGTTCTCGAGTCCTTTCGTAACTTGTTTACCATTTCCATTTTTACCGGAACGGTTCTTTCGCCAACCACTTTGACTTCCAGAAGATTGGCCTTTTTGAGCAATCTGCCGCTTCTGGCATACATCTTCTCTTTTACAGCAACGAATTTTTCTTTTTCGACCCACATTTTACGTTTGTAATAGGGTACATTTCTTACCTTTGCATCAAGTTGAATAATAAAGCATTTCCGTCCTTCAATGCTCTCCTCACCGATTACAGAGACGCTATATTTTTTTCTCAATTCATCTGACCTCAAAGCATCCTCATATGAAAGATCGCTGCCCATCATTCCTTCTTTAAGCATATGGCCCGAAATTCTCACAACATCTTTTTCGCTGGGAAAATAGATCCAAAGGTTATCGCCTATCATAAGGTATTTTGTTCCGCGATCTTCAGGGTTTGTAAACTCAACCATAGCTTTACGTTCTTCACCAGAGATCGCTTTTACTGTCATCTCTTTTGTACGGGTCTCATTCCCGACTATGATTGTCATTGTAGCCCTGTACTGCATGGAAGAAAAGTTTCTGTTCTGGTCCATTTTTAGGAGTATCTCATCACCACTCATGGAAAAGACCTGCACAGCACTAATCAGAGTAAGTATAACAGCTCTTAATTTCATCACTCCTCCTATTCTTATATTCTCAGTATGCACTCTTCATCGTTTCAACAGCACTCATTTTAGAAGCTCTCCTGGAAGGCCCCAAAGAGACAAGTGCGGATACCCCCACAGCAAGAAAGGCTACTTTAAAAAAATTAGAAATCTCAATTGAAAAATAGATCACATTATCCAAAGGCATATTTAAAGAACCAGTAATGGACGAAAAGTCAACTCCGTTAAGATGCATCCATGTAACAATCGATCCTCCCAAAATCATACCCATCACACTTCCAAGAAAGCCCATAATCGTCCCCTCGACCAAAAAGAGGGTAACAATTTCCTGGTGCTTTAAACCCATCGACTTTAAAATACCGATTTCTCTTCGCCTCTCCATAACTACCATCATCATTATGTTGCCGATGATAAAAGCCCCAAGCAGTGCCACCACGATGTAAACAAGACTGTACATATTCTGGGCCATGGTGACATAATTTGCGTAATCCCCAATTTTAGTCCATGGAACAACAGACAGATCTTTGCGCCCAAGGCTCTTTTCAATTACCCCTGCCAGGAAATCGGCTTTTCTATAATCATTAAGCATGATTATAATCTGCTGAGTGCTATTGTCCATTTTTAAAAGAATTCTTGCGTCCTCTACATCCACCTGCATTACAGATTCATCAAGCATGTTTAAGCCGGTTTCAAACAAACCCGAAATGACAAACTTGCGCATATTGAGGGAATAATCACTTGCCTGAGTAACTACGCTTACACTGTCACCGACTTTGAATCCCATAGCGGTTGCAAGTTGTATTCCCAAAATCATGTCTCGTTCATTCTCCAGGTATCGTCCACCGGGAATAATAGAACGGTCAAGCATCATTAGGTTTCTTTCTGTATCCGGATTCACACCAAGAACTACAGCACCTCTGTTATTGCCCTCATTTGACAAGAGCACCTGAACTTGCACACGCTCGGTAATCAGTTCAATGTAGGGTGAGATATCGGGATTGTTTTTTATGCTCTCTAAAACAGGCACATGGGAATCAATATTTTCTGTAACGGGTGCAAATGTTTGCTTTTCTTTAAACTCATCTGTGGAAATCCTTATATGGCCGGTTTGATTTTTAGTGTAATTTAGGACTATAGATGACAGAAAACCACCTAACATTCCCTGCATAACTAAAATAAGGGATACGGAAATAGCCACAGAAACTGCTGCGAGAAAAGTTCTGCGTCGGTTACGCATCACATTCCTTAATGCTAATTTTAGAATGTATACCATTACACTATTCCTAACCTATACATGCCTAAGAGCTTCAGTTATAGAAAATCTTCCACCCTTAACCGATGGATATATGCCGGCAATTGTTGCTATCACAATAGCAAAAATTGCTGAGAACAGAAAAGAAAAGAGATTCCATTCACCATAAATAGTTCCCCAAAAAGGCATATTAGCAGCTACACCGATAGTGCCTCCGAAAAATAATTCGAATGGAAACCCATACACGGTTAAAAAAACATTGGCAATAACTCCGCACACCACACCCATTAAACATCCAACTACACCAGTGAAAAATCCTTCAAGGCAAAATAACAACGTTACTTCTGAGGGGCACATGCCATGAGCCCGCAAAACACCTATTTCTCTTGTTCTTTCATACACACTCATCAGTACAGTATTAAAAATTCCTACAGCAGCAATAAGAAGTATTACCCCCATGAATATTGAACTGTACGCTCTTTTCTGTTTTGATAGTTCAAAAAAAGCCGCACCGATTTGATCGAAGGTAAGTGGTACTACCTCGTCCATATTGTTAGCAATTCTTTTTCTTACATGGTCTGCATCTTCAATCAAACGATCAAGATTTGCCCTGTGGTGAAGGCCAATATTCATCTCTGTAGCAAGCCCTTCCAGATCGAGAAAATCATTTGCTGCCTTAAAAGTAATCGTCACACTAGTACTGTTTACAGTCGGATCAGAGGTATTAATAACTCCCACCACCCTGAACTCATCGGCGTTTCTGCTTTCGTATTTTGTCATGGCATACAGTGTTATGTATTCTCCAACCTCAACACCAAGATCTTTTGCCAATGCACTGCCAAGCATAATCTCCCGTTCACTTTCCTGTGAAAAGTTTTCACCTTCAACATAATTGTGAAATGAAAAGACTGTAGAATCAGTTATGGGTTCGATAACCGTACCTATAACAGGCAGAGCTTCACTGTAATTTGAAAGTTTGGCGAAAAATTGTGTTCTGGGCGTAATTCCCTTCACGACTTCATCATTCCCGAGAAGCTCAACAAAGCTATCCAACTCCCCAACTTCATAATCGAGTGGAAATGCATGCTTCTTCTCTTGATATCTTAGACTATGTACTTTAACGCCGGCTGTAGTCAGGTTTATTGTATTGTCGGTTCCAATGCGATCCATTCCGGCAAAAAGAGAATCAAGGAAAATGTATACCGTTAATGTAACTGCTACCGTTACAGCAGAGCGCATGGTCCTACTTCTATGGCGAAGTATATTGCGCCAGGCAATTTTTACCAATACTTTCATGACACTTTTCTTTGATCAGAATGAATCATTCCATCCCTGAGGACAACGACTCTTAAGGCATGACTCTCAACGAGCTTGTCGTGAGTCGAAAAAACAAAAGTGCTTCCAAGATCTTTGTTTATGGTTTGCATTATAGAAACAATCTCTTCAGCAGTACTGGAGTCAAGATTTGCCGTAGGCTCATCAGCAAGAACAATGAGTGGCCTTTTTACAAGTGCTCGGGCGATTGCAACCCGCTGCTCCTGGCCGCCGGAGAGCTCGCCCGGGCGACGATGTGCTTTAGATTCCAACCCTACCAGCTCTATCATCTCCATCGCCCTTTTTCTTATCTCTTTTTTTGAATGCCTCTTCTCTATAATCAGTGGAAGTTCCACATTTTCTACAACAGAGAGAACCGGAATAAGATTATATGATTGAAAAATAAAGGCGATATTGTGTTTCCGATATCCAGAGAGCTGATTTTCAGTCAAACCACCAAGCTGTTTGCCATCATAAATGACACTTCCCTCTGTTGGGCTGTCCAAACATCCGATTATATTAAGCAATGTCGACTTTCCACTCCCTGATGGACCAACGATCGAAAGGAATTCTCCCTTCTCAATCGACATATCAACACCCCTTAGTGCATACACACGACTCTCGCCCTTACGAAAAACCCTCCTTACATTGTGCAACTGTAATATAGGCATTACCAACACCTTTCTGTTTTCAGCAAAACAGGTCTGCTAACAACTCCTGCAGAAAATATGAAGATCTCCCTAAAAATCCGTTTTAACAATACAATTACAGGGAGCAAAACTATCTATATAAAGATTGATGAGCAACTCTGAAAAATTACGGTTAAAACTTATATAGACAGTGTCAAAAAGGTCAGTGCTACACCTGTAGTGATTGTAAAAATCAACCGGTGAAGATGATATTTGAATTTGCCCAGAGATTTAAGATCCTCTATATCTGCCCGTTTTTTATAGCGTACCACTATGTAAAAGTGGATTCCAGGTATAAGTACAAGAAAAAGAGCTCCAATCAAAGTAAAGAAATGGATTGAAAAGAGAATTGCTATCAGCAGTGAAAAAAACGAAAGAGCCACTATCAAATTTTTTGCACTGTTGAGACCGTAGAGAACGGCATAGGTTCTTTTACCGGTTTTTTTGTCTGAAGGCATATGCTTAAGTCCGCTCGAAAGTGCGCTGGCCAGGGCAAGCAGGAAAAGAAGAATAAACGGAGCAAGTGTATCGGGCACTAATTTACCTGAAGTAAAATAGAGGGCTGATAACGGAAGTACGATTCCCACGCCTAATGCTTCAAACAACTCTCCCATTCCTCTATAATTAAAACGATAAGGGCCAAAACTGTACAAAGTGAGGATCAGTACAGAAACCAAAGCAGCTACAGGTGCAAATAGACGGCCCAAAAGAATTGCATAGAGTACTGCTGTAGCTAAACAGAGAAGTGCTGCTATACATCCGGCTGTGAACATTGCTCTCTTTGATATCTGGCCCGTAGGGATCATTCGTTCATCGATAAGATGAGGATAGTGTTTCATGTGGTAGCAATCAGCATCTGCATCTGCAACATCATTCATTAACACAATAAAGATCTGAAGAGACAGGCCGTAGAGAAGTAAGAGTATAAAACCAAGTGAAGAGAATGCCTCTGCCATCCACACACCCACGGAAAAACCAGCAAGAAGGGGAAGTATGATCTTGGGAAGTGATCCCGGCTTAACAGCAACGATCCAGGGCTTTAACATGCACAAGCCAGTTTTAGAGTTTTATAGCCGGTTGAAGGATTGCGGTTCTGACATCCCACCCATTCCTGAAGTTTTTCAAACGCTGCACCATTCTCTAAAAGATCTTTTGCCTTGGCAAAACCCGCTTCCAGCGTATCAACCTTATCCGCTATATAGAGCAGCGGGGCGGTATTAAGCAGTACAATATCTCTCTGAGCTTCTGTTGCCTTGTTTTGAAGAACACGACAGACGATCTGTGATGCCTCAGCAACAGACTCCGCGTTTTTAAGCTGCTCATATGATGCCCGTTTAATGCCGAAATCCTCAGGACTTATGCTATAGTGGTGAATCACTCCCTTTTCATCCAGTTCATAGATTAGTGAATTGCCCAAAGTCGACAGCTCATCCATTCCTTCGTTCTCGCCACTGCCGTAGCCATGAAACACAAGTGCTCTCTTATATCCTATGGCCTTCATCGTTTCCACCGTTTGTTTAAGCAGATGAGGGCCATAGACGCCCCTTACACCATGGGTGGGATTAGCTGGATTGGCAAGAGAACCTGCTATATTAAGAGTCGATCCAAACCGAATCTGAGAGAGAATTCTAAAGAGTGCTTTTGGATGAACAATTTCGCTCATCCCGTTAAATATGCCGATACCACAATGGTGTATACTCTCCTTAACCACCTCAAGCGGTGCTTCCACATCTATCCCCATATGCTCCAGAACATCAATTGTTCCACATTTGGATGTAAGCGCACGGGCTCCATGCCTGGCGATAGTAACTCCATCAGAAGCTGCGATTATTGCTGCTGCAGTGCTGATATTGAATGTCTTAAGGCTATCCATCCCTGTGCCGCAATTTTCAACGAGTGGATATAAGTGTGACAAATCCACCTTCTCTGTATCCAGCTCATACACCGCTTCCCAGGTTCCTGCAATCTCCTGAGCAGTTTCACCTTTCATGGAGAGCGCTGCCATAAATGCACCCTGCTGTAGATCTGGCTGGTTATTTGTAACTATCTGCTGCCAGCACTCTCTGGCTTGCTGCTTTGAAAGGTGCTCTCCACTCATTAATGTTGTAATGAAACCTCCAAAATCCTCCAGAGTGCTCATTAATCCGCTCCTTTTGCCTCTTACCATATAGTTTGTGATACCATAAAATACTTATGTGGATATCTCATTTCACAGATTAATTACCTGAATAGTTGTTCACAGATTAACTCAGTTTGACGTAGTTAAAATGAATCTTTTATTTCTTCTATAAAATGGGTGGGTTGGAACTGTTTTCGGAGAAAGTGGTAGGAGTGGTATATATAGTTGTATAAAATTATTTCACGGAAAAATATGTTGATTTCAATAGTTGGATAAAATAGCTTTTATTGGTAATGTGGAGTGCAAATCGCTCGTACCCTGCTTAAAAAATGCACTCTGATTCCCTAAAAAGCTTCTAGATAAAACTAAACAGGTTTGATTGGTTGCATTTAAATATTTTTAATTCTAACACAGAGATCGTGTTACATTATCAGCAAAATACTGCTACACTGTTCAATTTTAAGATTCTGATCTAAAAAAGAAAGATGAATTAGTTATATGAATTTTTTGAGTCAGTACCCTTTTTTGATGCTGAATATCCTGATTTGGGTAGCGGTCCTCCCGGTGCTGATTTTCCGTAAAGATCTACGAATTCACGCAGCTAAACTGTCGATTCTCTCTATACCATTTGGCTTTACAGAGTTTCTGTTCTATCCCGATTACTGGAACCCACCATTCCTTTTTGATTTGGCAGAAAGAATTGGTTTTGGTATTGAGGACTTTATGTTTGTAACCGGTTTAGCATCTATGTCTATAACATTACCCCCATTTTTCCTGAAAAAGGCACTTATAAAAGCAGTGGTTGTTGATGATACAAAAAACGCTGTCACAGTAAAAAGTCCTAAGGTTGCAATACCTGAAAGTTCTTACAGTTCTATGCAAGTCAATAGCAGTAGTGATGTTCAGCGTGCAGAAAACCAGGCAAGTGAACCTTTTCACAAAACTTCTTTCTTTAGCGGTAAAAGGGCGCTGTATTTTGGATTAATTCTCTCGGTAGCAATATGTGCGATTGCTGTTGTTACAGTTTTTTGGGGAGTTCCTGCAATTTATGCGGCAATAATCCTTATGACTCCTATTTGGATTATACCGGTTAAGTATCGAAAGGATCTGATACCTATGGCTCTTTGGGGCGGGTTTATAGGATTTATAGTTTATGGACTCCAGTGCTTAATTTTTGAGCTTCTCTTACCGGGAAGCTTTGAAACTTACTGGCATACCCATAAATTATTGGACTTTTATGTCTGGCGAATTCCGCTTGAGGAACTGTTATATGGTAGTGTCGCTTTTGCCTCTGCACTGTGTTTATATCCATCCCTTTTCAACTTACGTTGGAAACGATTGCAATGAAAATACTACGAGCCTGGCTCAGGGCATCACGTTTACCGAGCCAGACCTTTATACTTTTCCCAATACTGTTTGGAGTATCAGTAGCTTTTTCAGTGGGCTATCAGTTAAATCTTGTATACCTTTTAGCAGTGCTTTTATTCAGCATAATGATTCAACTATACATCGTATATGCAAACGATTATGCAGATTACGAGCTGGACCTCCTTAATGATACCTATACTCCATTTTCAGGTGGTTCCAGAGTTCTTGTTTACAACCACCTGAAAAGAGAACAGATTGGTTTGGGTGCAGTGGTCTCTGGGTTTTTGTGCCTTTTACTTGGCTTCATACTGACGCTGAGTGGAAGACCATATGCTCTTATCCTGGTTTTTTTCTCATTAACACTACTGTGGCTTTACAGTTTTAAACCTGTAGAGCTATCCTACCGGGGAGGCGGAGAGTTTCTTCAGATGGTGGGTGCTGGTTTCATCCTGCCGCTATTTGGATACTATGTTATATCAGGAGACATTCAAAGCTTTCCATTTCAATATTATCTATCATTGTTGCCACTAAATCTTGGATGTGCTATTTCTACAACGTTGCCCGATGAACCATCAGACAGAAGGGGCGGTAAGAGAACTTTGGCCGTTCTGGCCGGAAGAACAAAAGTTCAAATAGCTGTAATCACCCTACACTGTGTGGCTGTTATCTTCTTTGTTGTTGTTGTTAAGGAGCTAATTCTTAATCTATGGATAGTTGCAGTAATTATCCTTCCATTGATCTCTATTATCGTAATGATTGTATGCATGAAAAAAAGCAGACCAGGTAATAAAACCATGTTTGCTTTTGTGCTCTTCTCCATTCTCTCCACTTTGTCCTTTACGATTTTAATAACAGCAGCGATGCTTTTTGGAACTCACAAATCCTCATGACGTACTGTGGATTGAGCGGTGTAAATGAATACTTAATGAAATACTGTACGAAAAGCAAAAGAGATACTACCTACTGCTGTATAGTTATTCTTTCTGTTAAAAGAAAGATCTTAGAATACCCGCAGTGAAAATAAGTGCTCCGGAAGTATATTAGACCTAAAATGCTTTAGGGCCAAGGAGAGCGAATATGGTTTTGTCAGATATAGAGGCATAGAGCAGAATAGAGGTTTTGCCAGCAAGAGAACCTTTAAATGTATCATTGTCGCCCCCGGTGGTTACTACGGCATGACCCGGGTTATTTTGTACAAGTTTTTTACAGTCTTGCTCTTGCAAGTGCGAGCAAAACTCTCAACCTAATAATTTGTTTATCGCTCAATTAACCCACCTTTATCTCTGTATTTACACAGTGCATAGATTGCTGATGCATAAATGGCGACCGAAAAAATTCCTACCGAGAAAATACCCACAGAAAAAACTCCAATCGAAAAAATACCTATGGAGAAAATGCCTGCCGAAAATATACCTGCAGCGAAATTACCGGCTGCAAAAACTCCGGAAGAAAACATTCCGGAGGCAAAGTAATTGTTTGCAAACAGGCCCGCTGATCCCGGTTCTTCAACTACTATTATACCGATAACGATTAGAATGAGTGCAAGAATGATGATGCCATATTTGGATACTATTTTCATAGTTGTTGCTCCTGTGCTCTGTTTGTTTTGAGCTAAATGATTAGATATCTACTTATAGCAATTTTCTATCCATTTGAGTAGCTCTTGTAGGATAAAGGTAGCCTGAATGTGGATGGAGGTGGGTATGAACAGATACTCCTGTAAAATCTCCTGAAGGGTGATGGCAGAGATATCTGTGTTCGTAATTTCTTTAATGAGTGTTTAATAGAGTAGTGTAATTAAAAGATATACACCAAAAATTAATGGTTAGATTCTGGAGCGACTCTTTTAAGTGGTTCAAAAAGATACTCTAACCCATTTACCTTTATTTCATAAACAGCCCTGAGCATCTCCCCCAATGTGTTCTCAGGAAACCCTTTACGGTTAAACCATACCACATAGGGTTCGGGTAAGTCTATAAGAAGTAACCCCTTGTATTTGCCAAAAGGCATCCTTGTACGTGCAAGCTTCAGAAGATAAGTGGGATCAGAAAAAAGAGAATCGGAAGTTGGCATAATCACTGTTCCTGAAAAAGGTGAATCGGTGAATATACTTTAAGAATAGATCTATTCCTTGAAAACTTTTTCTAAAGCACGAAGAGTAAACAATTTTTACTTCAATTAAACTTCTGTAATCTTTGAAAGAAAATGCAATAACCGTTTTTCCATTATTTGATTGACATAAATGTCCATTAAACCTCTGAATGTTTTATATCACTTTAGATAGAAAGTAGCCAGTGTTTTTCTAATTGTATACAATGTTTTCTAACTTTCAGCAAAACATCTGAATACATTTTTATTTTCTATTACTCTTAGATGAATGGCATACAACCGTATAATCATTTATTATTAATTGCAGAGAGCAGTTTTACCTGGTAATTATTATCATTCATCGGGAGGTCCAAAATGAAGGATAGGTCTTTACTCGTAATGACCATAGCACTTTGTATTGTGAATAGCGCTAATGCCTATAACGGACGAGTCGTCTCGTCCAGACATAGTGCAGCCAAAGGAGCTATTGTATATCTTCAATCAGACCCAAACATAAGCGATACCACCGATGAAAACGGAGAATTTTCTCTTCAAAAAGCTTCATCCATTGCTCCGAGAACAAAAACCAATAAACCTTCTTCAGTTAACATAAGAAACAATCAAATAAACTATACATCAACCGGAAATAAACGGGTCAGACTTGAACTTTTTACTCTTCAGGGCAGAAAGGTAAAAACCCTTGTTGATGAGATATTGTCTCCTGGTAACCATCTGTTTGACCTCTCTCTACACACCATCGCTCATCAGAGTATGATTCTCAGAGAAAAAACAGGAACAATAGAGTATACCTACAGAGTAACTCCCTATGGTAACACTGCATCAAATCGTTTCACAGGTGCTGCGGCCAAACCTGCTCTGCAGGTAAAAAAGCTGCAGGGGGTGGATTCTCTTATTATTAGCTATCCCAATTACCCTTTACTCTACTACCCATTGGATACAACAGAGAGTTTAGGCACAATTGTGCTCATTGATTCCACAAGAGGTGTTGCAGATAATATCACAGTATATAGTATTACTCCGTTCTCAGAACCGTTTGATACCATAAAGGGGCTCAGGGAAGGGGTGTACAAGTTTTCTGGACCTGCACCTGGTACCATGTGGTTATCTGGATATACCGACTACGTTTATGCCTTTCAGGAAGGTTTCTACAGTAGGTTTTATCCTATGCCTTTTTGTGAACATCATAGTATATATACAGCTAGCCCTGTTTCTCTGGATTTAGATACTATACCCGAAGCTGAAGGGATGCTAACCGGGGTGCTTTTTAGAAACCCGCCGTTTGCACATACTTTCTACGATGTGGATCTTGAAATAGAAGAGCTTGGAAAGAGTACTTCCGCTGACTCCAGCGGCAGGTACTTGTTTACTACTATTCCCGAAGGATCATACACCGCACAATTTGAAGTGGAAGGAAGTAAGTTCAGTTTTAGTGTGAATACGGATTCACCTTATCGTGATTTCACTTTTATGCTGCAGTCTGAACCCATCATTGTCAGGGCCCCCAATGTATATCTGTACCCTACAGAAACAACTGACATCTCTGTAACATTGTCATTTCCCCTTGGGGGTGAAGTGGTTACCTCCGATCCTGAGTACGGTAATGGGTGGGATGTTATAATTGACACTCTTGGCATGATCGATGACACCATACCATTTCTGTTCTATGAGGCCTCGCTTATGGGTCCGTTTAACTATGATAAGGCCTGGATTATCAGCGAGAGTAATCTTGAACAGGAGCTACGATCTCTAATGGAAGCAAGAGCGTTTGTGGGAAGAGAGATCGATGACTTTATTGACTACTGGATGCCGGTGCTGGGTGGGGCAGCACCATACTTTATCGTCTATCCCCAGGATATTAATGCCTTGATTGAGATTGATATTACCCCCCGTCCTCAAAGTGTTCACCGGGAGATGTGGCTTATCAGCTCACTTAACGAACCAATCGACATTCCTGAGCCTGAACCGATACTTTTTGATCGTGACGGATTCACCATGATGGAGTGGGGGGTGCTGCTTACACCGGAGCTTGATGCGAAGGTTGAGTCCGGGAATAAATAGACGGTAAGTTAGCTTTTAAATTAAAGGTATGGGATTGTTAAGAAGGGTACAGAACAATAGAAAGCTATACTGAGTATTGAATTATATTGTTCTTTTTCTTTCCCATTGCTCCAGCTTTACGATAACCATGGCAAGCAAGCTTCGCAAAATATAGACGGTTCGCTTGCCATTATAGTGAACACTTCTCTTTGATTCTACCACTACTCCTTTGCTATTGCTCTATCTACAGGATTTTTCTAATAAAGAAAAACATTCTAAAACAAAAACACAATGATGCTCTACATATAAATTTAGCCACATAACTTTTGTTTCACTCACCCTTGTATATTCTCCTGCCAAAATGTTAATTTATAACAAACCGGAGGTTTATAATGACTGTAAAAAATTTGAAAGATCTTAATTCCCTATCTCACGAAGAATTCCTGTCCACTGCAGAAGATGTACTCATTGATATCCACAAGATTAATGATAAACTGGCTGAATCTATCGGTCAGGATATGTCCGCTTACCGTCTCAGTATCACTTCTTTGCAGCAACTTAGCTGCTGGAAAGAGATCGATAGCTTAGAAAAAGAGCGCTATAGGTTATGGGAGCGAATGGTCGATACCTTAGATGATAATTTAAATGTGGAGATTGAAGATCCCACGATGACCCTCCACTACCTTCAGCTTACACCCGAAAGTGCTCTTTATGAGATTCCTTCCTATAAAGCATCATGGGAACTGCTTGAGCCCACAGAAGATGGTGATCGTTTTTTTTCAAGCGCCAATGCAGCAGATGGCCATTTCTGGGAACCGCCGGATATGGAAAACCTGATCAGAAGGCTTATTGATCCGCAGAACAGTTCTCTTTGTGAGATGGCCGGAATTCTTTCAGAAAGCAGTACGCTACAAAAAGTGCAGCTTCAATTGGACGCGCTCTGCAGTTCTTTGCCTGAGGACATAAACGATTCCCTGCGTAAAAAACGCTACTACATCTGCCTGGGGTTTTCCATATCAAATCTCTTTAAATCAGCAACTAAAGATTTTGTTCAGCTAGATGCCGGGGAGCTGTTTGAAGGCAGAATCAGGGAGCAGGAACAGATACGAAAACTTCAGATGTTCTCTTATGACCAGATCCCTCTGTCCCAGCTTTCAGTGCATGCGGAAAAAATCGTACAACAGGCCTATCAAAAAACCAATGACTCCTCCCTACTTAAACAATTTGAGGAGGCCCATAAGCCATTCATTGAAGTATTTAGTGAGTTTAAAAAACATTCATTATTTGAGCAGCTTGAGCAGGAAGAACTTGCTTTTTATAATGAGTTACGACGCTTGCTCGATAAGGTTGTCGGGTATATACCATGCTACAATCCAGAAGATCCTTCGTTCTGGGATAAACATATTAAAAGTAAAGAGTATAAAGCCTCTAAAAGCCTTACCTCACTGCTTAACAAGAGTCCCTATGATAAAATTGAATATTGGGAGCCTGACGAATCAATTTCTCCCCATAGCATTTATGGCATCATTGACGAGTGGAGTGAAAAAGAGAATTTAAAGTATCTAATGGACATTGGTGCCACTGAACTGTATGAAAGCACTTTGCAACTAAACGACAAAGCCGAAGAAACGGCTGATCTTATTCGGCAAGTGTACAGTGGTGCAAAACTTGAAGTTCTTAGATTCACACGATATCGTCTTTCGCTCTTTCTTGAGATCGTTCAAAACAGTTGATTCTCTCTGTTTGGAAAAACAAAAAAGCGTCAATGATGGTATCAGACAAAAAAACACAATGCTTACACCTTGAAAGCACTCCTCATAAGGATGAACCGGGTGAATACAATCTGCCCTGATGCAGTTAACCATTATTTAAAGGCCTGATAATTACTGCATCATGGTTCTATACTTATTTTACGGGCAGCTCGACCATCTCCTCAAACCTGACCCCATGAAAAATCATACTTTCACTTTCAAAACACAGCGTATCACCAATTGAGTTATGAAAGTAACTGAATTCAAATTCTATTCTGTTGATCCTTTTTGATGCATCAGCCCATGGAAACTGTGCCTCTGCATCAGCATCATAGGTAAATAATTGAAGCATTTCGGGAGTAACTTCAATCTGCTGCCAGTCTTCTGTTAAACCAAAAGTATAACTATACTGCCTTTGTTCATCGGCTTCATCCAGCAAGTCTGAACCAAAACGCATACGCAAAGTGCCCTGTCCCCTCGCATCAAAAGTAAAAGAGCTCATGGATGATAGATTCATTATGACTCCGCTGTTTTTTGAAGCTGGTAACGTACCAATCCCTTCAAAGGGATATTGGAAAGATTCCCCCAGTACTGCAGTAACATCCAAGGTTCCACCAGTAGTACTGTTTGGAACCTGTGATACGGTGATAGCACTGTTTCCTCCCATTTGCGGCGAAGATCCATAAATTACCCAACGACCGAATGAACGGTCGTAGCCGCGGGTGAGTGAATCTGAAAAAGTGTATCGAACCATATCGTCAACGAAATAGTCCAGAGAAGAATTAGCCACCTCTCCGGTCAGCGGATATAGAGATCCTGTAGCAGTGTTATGAAATCGTATCAACTTAAAATTCCGGGGCTGCAGGGACAGGTCGGCACTATAACGCTGCGCGACCTGAGAGGAAGAAAAATTATATCAACAACTCATAAAGGAAGATGTTTGCAAGTATTCCTTTACGCAATATTGCTTCAGGTGCTTATATTGTAGATGTGGTCAGCAGCGCTGGCAAATTCTCCGGCATACTAATTGTAAAGTGACTAGATATTTGCTTGGTAAAATATTTTTTGGTAAACAATAATTGTAAAGCTAGATGCTCTAGAGTTCCAATGGCAGCAGTTACTTTTGGGGGACTGCTGCCATTTCTAAATGATGAAAAGTATTTAATGTATCTAAAGAACTTACTTTAGATTATTTAATCAGTATGACTCTTTTCAATAGAATTTTCCGGCATAGTAATAAGAATCGGAACTATATCATTTGTATCAACAAAAAAAAATCAAACAGGGACAGATACCCTTATTATCTACTTTTACTGCGTTATGACCTGCATACTTTTTAACTAAAGCTTGAACTATAGATATAATCCTCATAAGAATTAATACCAGCAAGAGAACTTACTACCCATTTTTTCCTTATTATTTTGTACCGCCCCAAGCAAAAAACATAGTAATGAAGAGATCAATAATTTATATTAGACAAAATTTATTATCTTTACAGGATTAGGTCCTTAATTATGAGATTACTTGTCACTTACAATTAGGAGTAGTTATGTATTTGAAGAAGATTATGACAGTTGCCTTTGTTGCTACCATTTTTTTTCAGACTATACCAGCACAAACAATGCGAAATACGACTTCTATCCATCCTATATCACTTATTGCTAGTACTGCAATTCCGGAATTGCCCAGTACCTTCAAAATAACCTATGAAAGATATCGTCGTCCACAAAGTGCTCTAATACTTTCTCCAGAACTGAATATTTTGAATGACGCCCCCTTACAGTTTTTAGCACTTTCTGGTAGTGGAGGATTAAGAAGATATCTTGGAAAACCAGAATCTGGTATATACCTTCAAACAAAAGCACATGTAACTTATCTCAGTATTGAAGAATCCGATCGTTTTGGTAATAATAAATATGATGCTAAGGGAGTGGTCTTTAAGTTACTAGGGTATATCGGCGTAAAAGGCAAGTGGAATAGAATCTCAATTTTTGCAGATGGTGGTTTGGGATGGGCGTTCGGAAGTGTAAAATACAGCGGGGATTCCAATGCGCTTATCACTAGCGGAAGAGGATTAGGTTTTGATTTAAATTTTGGTATAGGCTATTCTTACTTTTAAAGGTAATAGTAAGGTCGATAAGGCAAAAAACAGAAAATGAACATTTTATAACCCAATACATGTTTTAAGTTATTCAATTATGAGAGTAATATATACGCTCCACTAACTTTTTTGTAATTTAATTACACAAAAATTCTGGTTAGAAGCATACCTGGAAATGAATCAGGTGAAAGAAATTTGGTTGATTCATCTCCGGGGCCCCTTTTCAATTCACCAATACCAAACTCCTCGCGCCAAACACTCTGTCAACAAAGAGCTAACTTCCTAAAATGAAGATAGCAATATTAGAGCATAGATAAGGCAAAAAACTATGCAGTAATGTAGGTAAACTTAGCATAAAACATTCTATAACCTTAGTACCTAAAATCATGTTCTATACGGTATACACGCTACCACATCGAAAGTTTTACTTTTTTACCTTATGTTTTTTTGTAACGTAAGTGTTTTTACCGATGGTACGCCTAAAAGAGTACAAGTACCATGGTTTTGAGAGATTGTGTTAGTTGGGATGAAAACTACTGTAAGAATTCTTCGGGCGTGATAAGATACTAAACAAGGGGAGTAGTATTACTCCCCTTGTTTTTTATTTTAGTTCTTTATAATAGAGAACAACTTCTTCTCACTATCTGTTCTCCTTGCACCATCTTGTGTGTAATGGGCTCTGAAATGAGCTAGGTATGTACCCTCACTTACATGCCTTCCACTTCTATTACTAATCGGATGCTCCCATTTATAGGTGAAAAATGTTCCTGAATCCCATTCCTCCATGCTTTCCTTCACAACAACATTCCCATTGTAATCATACACAGTAAGATCCACTGAAAAATTAGCATCTGAGATTCTTGATCTGAAATCTGCTCTAAATAAGATGCCTCTAAATTCACCCGCGCCCTGAGGAAGTACAACACTACTTCCCCAAGCATAAGGGCTTGGTCCTACATCTGCGCTAAAGTGAATTTCGGAGACGATTTGGAGTTCAACTCTCTTATTATTTGGATTTTCCTGTTCGTTTCCTTCAAGATCGCCTACACTTGCCACGGGGTTAATGTAAATCAGATCCCCAACATTGGGAAAGGCATCCTCAGATTCAACGACAAAAACATATTCATCTCCCCTTTGGCGGAAAAACCTTAATTCTAACAAGTACTCAGTACTTACACCATTTTCTTCAGTTATAAAGCTAAACGGTTCATTGTGTGAAGGAACTTCTATAGGTTCGCTGAAAACTACGAGTAAAGTATCCTGCGCAAAGCTATTATCATTTTCGATAAAGTCACCGATTTTGTAGGTAGCAGACTTAATTACCGGAGCGGCTCTATCTCTAACTGTTGCATTTACACCATCCTCAAAGCCAAGAAAATTAAGAGTTACTTCCATAAGCCCAGAGGTAACATCATCCAATTCTTTATTGAATGCCCCATTTAGATTAACCAGCACAATTGAGCTATCCTCACCAAAGGAGAACCTACTGTGGTCTAAGAGACCAGTTTTTGTGCTTTGAACCCAGCTAAATTCTGCTGTCATCTGATCCAATACTACATTCTTATCAAAGTGAAGCGCGGCCCGGTCGACTATACCATTTGCGTTACTATCGTAATAGAATGCAGACTGGATAACCGGAGGTACTGGTCGAAGACCAAGAACGATGGGTTCATTTTCCGGATGAATAGGAACACCGCGGGAGTCTTCCACATCTCCTGCAAATCTCAAGAGATCTCCCTCTTTAGGAGCATTCTCTCCCTCATCCCTGACAACGAGTTTAAATATGTCCCCCTGAGGTATAACTGATAAAACAGTAAGTGATATCTCATCATTATCTGCTTTAATCAATGTAAGCGACTGACCTTCAAGTGAACTTAAGGATACCCTTTCAGAGAAAGTCAACAGCAAGGTGTCTACACCTGGATTTAGTCGCTCATGAACGAGTCCGGTTTTAATCATAGGCCCTACACTGTCGACCACATTGAAAGAGATTTCTTCTACAAGTGGTGGATCGATAAGCGGGTCTTTGGATCTATAGTAGTGAACCCCTAAATTCCTTTCCCCAGTGAATGATGTAATCCTTTCAGGGAAAGGCTCATTAAAGATCACCGTTAGGTGCCTTGGATCATCAGGGTTTAGGGTAATATTATCCTGCCCGGCAACCCGCCTGTTTGTGTTAGCGGCAGGCCAGCTCAAAGCTATGGAATCAGGCATCTGTTCTACTTCTCTTATATAGTAGACTTCCATTCTGTTTACCCGTCCATCGCCATTGTCTGCATAAACAACACCCCTGTCTATTGCAGTAGCACTCTGAGTGAAAAATATATTCTCTCTAAAGTTCATGATTAGAGTATTGTCCACAGTTGGTCTAACTGCCAAAGTAGCATTGTCCACTACACTGGTTCCTGTAATCCAAACCCTCACCTCTCCATTTTCGAGACTAACTGTGTTGGTTGGAGTTGATGCATCAGGAGAGTCAAACACTATGACACCAGGATCTGGAATCAGCTCTAACTCAGTATCTCTGAATTCCAGGATAGTGTCTCCTCTAAGAGCCCTTATAACCACAGGAACTCTTTCACTGACCTCTGCCCTGACCTCCGCACTTTCATCATAGCCAAGTGTATCGCCATAGAAGATCCAAATTCGGTCGCTTGCACGCCCTACGATAAGTGTACCATCACCCGTAGCATTATTAGTGGTGAGTGTGGCTCTCATCTTTAGAGAATCATTAAGCGCCCCATTAGTCACCATTGCAGTGAAAAACGCGGCACCGGTGTCATTTGTGGTTGTAGTGGTCGGCGCCTCGAGGTCCCCAATTTGTGGATCTAAGCTTTGTATAGACACAGGGGCCTCTACGTTCACAGGATTAAAAAAGCGGTCACGTACCCTAACTCTGACATCATAGGGCTCTCCTGGTCTTATGATATCAGCTGTCCCGGGGGCAGGAGCTTCAAAAGAGATCTGATCCGGTTCTCCCGGAAGCACTACGAGGTCTGTTACACCGTAGAACAGTACGAAGGCCCCTTCCTGAGTAGGGTGGTCCCACACAGCACTTGCCTGTATTAGTTCACTACCACTAACGGTGAATGTTGCATTGCTCACCGTAAACATACCGCTTGGCATACCCGGTACACGAACTTCCTCCACTGGCATGGAATTGTCTCCCGGGTGCCTGAAAATTGTGTTTCCGGAAATAAGTCCCAGATCAACTTCGGTTAAATCTTCCCTAAATCTTTCACCGTCTGCTGATTGAGCAGTTAATCTGATTTGTACCTGTTCACCAGCCACCACGGTATCGGTAATCTCTCCACTGCCATCGAGTACGTCAACTGTGATCATGTAATCAAGTTCACGGTAGGGCAGAAAACCTACATCTGTAGTAACCGTACCATTAGGACCATCAGCCTCTATCACCAGTTCGAAAAAAGCATATTCACCCGGTGAGGCAACATTTCTGATGGTTATGGTGTTATTACGATCGATTCTAATATCTCCATCAGGAACATCAACAGTTGTTATATCAGCCTGGCTTATCGCAGTAGCATTACCACCAAACGCATCATCATCAAATTCGACGTCATTTAAAAAGCGGATATAGCCGATTCTTGGGTTGGCAAACTGGCTTGGATCATCAACATCAAGCATAAACTGAAGAATAGCAGTGTTATCATCATCGACTCTAACGGGTCCGGAAGGCCTTATTCTGGCTATATTAGATTGTCTGGGTGAAGACTGAATAGCCCCAATGTCCACAGGTGTTCCATCGCTTTTACGAATGTTTGCTTCGGGCCATCCCTGTTCCACTATATACTGAGCAACAACCGGATCATCCCAATCAGGAGTGAGAAATTGCGGATCATCGGGATCAAGCGAGAGAAAATAATCCTCCATTTCTATCCAACGATTATTTGCTGAAGAAGGAAATGGTCCACCCGCGGTTCTGGGTACAATCCTTGCCCCAGGCTCTATAAAATCAGGTGCGGAGACCTGCATTTCAGACCCATCAGAACATTCCACTGTAACTTCAGTTCCTCTTTCAACATTATCCATACCATTCATTATGCGTACCTGAGTGTAACCATCCATTTCTTCACCCAGCTGTCGGCAACTCTGTGGAATCTGAATATGACGACTTCCTATTTCAGGTTCTCCTATCATGGTAGAATACACAGAGTGTTTCATACGGTTTTCAAATGCCGGATCAAGTGCATGAAATGGGTTAGTAAAGTCACCGCCATACCCATCGGCCCAGTAATGCATTGGTCTGCTATAGATGTTATTGAATACCAGGTGATGTGCGCCAGGACGCCAGTGTCCTGCGAATGTTAAATAGTTGTTATGAAAGGTATTGTTGTAAATAGCAAGTGGTGAAAGAAGGTGATCCTTGGTAAAAAATGCGCCCCCAGCCTGATTGTCACCATCGGGCAAACCACTGACTAAGGAAACGATATCACTGGTCTGATGATAATTGTTGTAGATAAGATTAAACCTGATGGTTGACCCAAGGTCCCATACCGATTCCATAAATATTCCCCAGGAATTACTATGGATACGGTTATTTTCTATCAGATGGTCTCCTGTTCTACCAAAGTGAGCAAGTGGGATAACATTTTCCGGATTGATATCTGCCGGATTTGAGTTTCCATATATCCCCCCCTCATTTCTGTCTTTTATTGCGATCCCAAAATAGGCATTACGAAAGTCTGAGTTTCTTACAACCGTATTTCCTGCAATCCAAAGACACAGTGCGGCATTTCCATGAAACAGCGGATGCCTTCCCTCCCATACGCCCTGATAGCCGAATGGAGCAGCACCACCGCCATCCACGATTATCCCGTCTATGGTTACACCCCGTGCTCTTAATACTCTGAGTGCGCCGTTTTCATCGAAATTAATCGTTGCCGGATTTCGAGATTCCGCTTCATTTCTTGGGTGTACATTTTCTGTATCCTGCCACATTATTACAGGCCTGTTAGACGCGGTAGGATTACTTGATCTAAGAGTCAGATTGTGGTGAGTACTATCGATAGTAACCTGCTCTTCATAGACCTCAGTGTCTAGAATTTCAATTACATACCCCCGACCGGCTGCTTCCAGAGCTGCAGAGATAGAAGTAAACTGCCCTTGCCCCGGTGTTTGAGACACAGTTAATTGTTGCGAAAAAACCGACTGAGCTAAAAATGCAATCAGCATCACTAGTAGTGTTATTTTTCCAGACATCAAAATGGCCACTCCTTTTAAAGAGGGATGAATAAGTTCTTGTCTATAGTAGTAACATTTTTTATTTGGGTTTGAAAACAGAGTAAAAATGTAACCTTACTGCTTACTTAAACCTTTAAACAACTACTTTTTATGACTATTGTTCTATTAAATTATATATAAATTTTTTCTTTGGCAAAAGCAATCGATTCCTTGCTCTTACTGTTTTTTATGTACTCACCTGTTTAACACCATTACTCCTTCAAACAAAAAAGGAGAGACCCTTGTCTCTCCCCTCTTGTGCTTTCATCCCTCATTAGCTACTTATCCACATAAAACATCTTGGTGTGGTTTTTGTCTTCAGGATCTACACCTTCTCCCTCTACGCGTATTTTAGCCATATATGTTCCTGCACCGATATGTCGGCCACTCTGATTTCTCAAGGGGTGCTGCCATTCGTATAGCATGTAGCTTAAGTTTGGATCCTGTTCTAAATTTTCGCTGAATACTACGTTACCCAAATAATCATACACCACCAAATCAACATCTATGTCAATATTTTCGACTCTCGCTCTGAAGTCAATCCTAAACAGTACCCCCTGAAATTCGCCCCTGTTTTCAGGCAGGCTGACCGATTGACCCCATTTGTAGGGACTTGGTCCTACAAAGACCTGAATTTCTACAGGAACTGCTCCCACTTCAAGAGGAACCCTTTTGTTATCAGCATTTTCCTGGTAATTACCTTCCAGGTCAGAGATCTGTGCAACAGGGTTGATATAAATAAGGTCTCCGGTTCTTGGATAAAATCCACCGGGAATTGTATCAACGAGAAAATAGTATTGGCCGGCTCTTTCGGAATCGAGGCGCAGAACCATGCTGTACTCTTCCTCTTGCCCTCCCTCACGTGTTATAAACCCAAAAGGCTGATTATGTGAAGGTGTTTCACTAATTTCACTAAATTGTACCACCAATGTATCAGGAGCGAACAGGCCTTCACCTAATCCCCGACCTGGTCCATAGCGCGCTTCGGTAATTACAGGGGCTGCTCTGTCACGTACAATCGCAGTAACTTTTTCGGAAAACCCCTCAAAATGAAGTGTACCGGTCATTCTACCATCGGTATAATCAGCCACATTTTCTGTAAAGGCATCGACCATGTTGATGATCACGGTTGCATTGGTTTCACCGTAAGAGAACCTGTCACTATACAACGTGCCTGTTTCAGAATTATGAATCCAGGTAAAAGCCGCACTATCAAGAACAACATCCTTGTTGAAATGAATCTCAACTCTGTTTACAATACCATCTGCATTGGTGTCATAAAAGTAGGCTGAATCCACTTCCGGTGGAATAGGCCTTAGCCCCAATTCAACAGGAGTGTTATTGGGATGAGCTGGGATTTCACGGGAGTCCATGACGTTTTCTGAAAATTTCAGAAAATCACCCTCACCCGGGGCATTATCTCCAAGGTCTTCCACCACGACTTTGAATTGATTATCATCATAAGGGATATGACGAAGCACGTTAAGAGTAAACTCTTCCCCGGTTCCGCTCTTTATAAGTATCAGAGACTGACCTTCAAGTGTAGATAATGAAAGCCTTTCGGTGAATCTAAGGATAAGAGTATCGACTCCGGGTCTGAGCCGTTCGTGAACTATTCCTGAACTAATCATTGGCCCCACGCTATCGATGACCCTGAAGCGGTTTACTTCGACCAGTGGCGGATCGATAAGAGGGTCTTTTGATGTATAAAAATGAGTTCCAAGCTGATCATCTCCGGAAAAGGTAGTTATTGCGGGAGGGAAACGATCGAGAAATCTAACCGTAATATGCTTTGGATTCTCTTCATTCAACCGTATATCATACTGACTGGTGGCAACTCTGCGCACCTCAGCATTGTCCTCATCTCTTACAGGCCAAAACAACTCGATAGAATCGGGAAGTTCCTCTAACTCTTCCAAATAATAGACTTCCATCCTATTTACCCGCCCATCACCAGAATCTGCATAGACAACACCGTAATCCACGAGGGTTGGAGTTTGAGAGAAATAGATTTCATCTCTGAATCCCATAATCAACGTATTATCCTGAGTTGGAGCAGCAGAAATAGTAGCGCCGTCTACCACACTCGTTCCGGTGATCCACACTCTTACCTGACCATTTTCAAGATTGAAAATACGGGTCTGGGTAGTTGCGTCTGGTGAAGCAAATACAGCGACACCAGGATCCGGAGTAATCTCTATCTCTGTGTCTCTGTGTTCGAGTAAAGAGTCCCCTGCCTCACCTCCGTAAGCTCTTATCACCACAGGGATTTTTTCACCAACTTCACCCCTGATCTCTGCATTTTCGTCAAATGCAAGGGTATCGCTGTAAAAAATATGAAGCCTGTCTCTTGCTCTTCCAACCCGTAACCGTCCATCATCGGTGGCTCCATTGGCAGTCAATGTTGCCCTGAGGGTAAAGATGTCGTTAATATTACCATTGGTAACTTCAGCATTGAATAATGCCGCTCCGGTGTGGTCAGTTGTAGTTGTCGCGGGACCACTTATATCACCGATTTCTGGATTAAGGCTCTCGATTGTTACCGGTGCTTCAACATTCACTGCATTCCCGAATCTATCAAAGACTCTGACTTGTACCTGCCGTGAAGAACCGGGGTCGATAGTTGGCGCCTCATCAGAAACGGTGGTTGATGGAGGGTCTTCAAACACCACATTATCCGGAGTTCCAGGAGCAATTACCACATCAGCAGTACCGAAAAAGGGCAACTGCCTATCCCCGTATACCCAGGAGGCTGTAGCCGAGATATATTCTGTACCACCCCGGGGAACTCTGGTGAAAACCACCTCTGGTTGGGTACTAACTATTATTTGAGAAATCTCAAGCGCATCTTGCGGCTCTTCCCCTTCACCGGGCCATCTGTATAGGGTATAACCTGAATTAAGGTTAACTTCAACCTCAGTAAGGGTTTCGGTAAAACTTCTTCCAGTAGCAGCATCCACAGGTGCAAGCCTTAAACGTACCCGCTCACCTGCTCTGACCGTATCCAGCACATTACCACCCATATCGAGCACCTGAACTTCAAACAGATAATCAAGCTCTCTGTAGGGCAGAAATCCTACATCAGTGGTTACAGTCTGACCATTAGGTCCTTCACCCTCGATCACCATTTCAAAGAAAGCATAGTCACCTACACCCTGTACAGGAACATTTATTGAATTGGCACCGCCCCTTATGGGTGTAGAGGGTGGAGTGATATCTACAATATCGCTTGCCGCAATTACCGGCGCATTATTTGCAAATGAGTCATCAAATTCCACATCTCTAAGAAATCTGAGATATTTGATTCTGGGGTTACTGAATTCGGGTGGAATATTGAGGTCAAAAGCAAGGCTTGCCAAATTATTATCATCTATTAGCACAGGAGCGACAGGTGTGATTCTTCCGAAAACAGTGGGTACAGGACCCGATTGAGCTGCTCCGATGTCGACGATACTGCCATCCCCTTTAACTATTCCGGCTTCGGGCCACCCTGCTTCTTTAATGATCGAGTCTACTGTGGGATGATCCCAGTCCGGCACGAGAAAATCCGGGTGTGTGGGGTCATCGGTATTGAGAAAATGGTTCTGAATTTCAAACCAACGGATATTTGCGGAAGCAGGGAATGGGTCACCGGCAGAAGCTGCGAATAGGGCTCCTGGTGATATGAAATCGTTGGTTGGAACCTCAACCTCGGATCCATCATCGCACTCTATAGTTACAACAGCCCCACTTTGAACAGCCCCACCATCTATTCCATTCATCAAACGAACCTGAGTATATCCCTCCATTTCCTCACCACCTGACATGCGGCAACCCGGAGGGGTACCGATGTAACGTCCCTCAAACACAGGTTCCAGTGCCTGGGCCGCATAAATACTATGCTTCATCCGGTTAGGGTAGAGTGGATCCATGGCATGAAAGGGATTAGTATATTCTCCTCCACTATAGCCATCGGCCCACAGATATCTGGGCCTGCTGTAAATATTATTGAAGATAAGATGCTGTGCACCTGAGCGCCATTGGCCTCCAAAAGTGAGATAATTATTATGGAATGTGTTGTTATAAATAGCAAGCGGCGAAAGTATATGGTCTTTTGTGGTCATGGCACCACCCATGTTGTGATCACCATCCCCCAGACCACGAACTTCTGAAACTATATCTGAGCTCTGATGATAGTTATTGTATAAAAAGTTAAATCTTATAGTTGAACCCAGATCCCACACCGATTCCATAAATATGCCCCAAGAGTTACCATGGATATGGTTGTGCTCTATAAGGTGATTACCGGTTCTGCCAAACCCGGAAAGCGGTATAACGTTTTCTGGTGTAATGTCTGCAGGGTTTGAGTTACCGTATATCCCCCCCTCATTTCTGTCTTTCACTGCAATACCATAGAAAGCATTTCTGGCATCGGAATTTCTGATTACCACGTTTCCGGATATCCACAGACAAATAGCTGAATTTCCATGGAACAGTGGATGAGCATTTCCTCCATCACTCCAAACTCCCGGATACCCAAAGGGCATAGCACCACCACCGTCAACAATTATTCCATCTATGGTTACGCCCCGTGCTCTTAAAACGCGAAGTGCCCCGTTTCGGTCAAAGTTTATCATATCGGGATTCTGTGCTTCGGTTATATTCATTGGATGAACATTTTCGGTATCCTGCCACATTATAACCGGTCTGCTTGAGGATGTCGGGTTAGAAGAGGTAAGCGTCAGTCCGTTATGGGTACTGTCGATTGTTACCTGTTCTTCGTAGACCGCATTATCTAAGATTCTTATTACAGCACCTTCTCCGGCAGCATCTAACGCAGCCGAAATAGTGGAAAACATTCCTTCTCCATCCTGAGACACTGTCAGGATGGTTTGTGAGAAGGCTAACTGAGCCATCATAACAATCACCAATAAAATGATCGATTTTTTTGCAGACATAAATTTTGCCACTCCTTACTAAAGAGGGATAGATAGACAGTTCTTTATTAGTATAAGTGTAATAACACCTGTAACCTAAACGCAGTCACCCTGCAACTAAAACGCTTAAACTGGCTGTTTTATATAAGATAGTTCTACAGTTTAATAATAAATATTTCCGGTGTAAAAAGCAATCCATTCTTTGCTCCAGCACTGTTTAATGCACACATTTGTTTACACCTTTCTTTTGCCTCACCATTTCGGTTTGAATAAACCTACTTTAATGAATACATGCAATAAAAATCATTTCCAGCACCCCTTTCCACAATTGTTTAAGCAAGCGGAAACAGCACAGTATTTCCTAACGCCCTATATTTAATATACTTAAACCTAAGGAAATTGGTTTCTTTTTGAACTTTTTGTACTCTAAAGTGTACTCATCGGTTTAACAATGTCTCTTGTTAGTTGTTACATTTTTTCGCCCGGCCTTGCCTGAACAGTTTTAAAAGGATACAATAATAGCTATCAGCACATCGAATTTTTCATGGGAGGCAAAAGATGGAAGTTTCCCCACTGGATAGCCATCAATATTATAGTACAGTTAAACGCAGGTTGACTGCAAAGGTGGCGGAAGGCCTGCTGTCCAGGATGGGAGGTTTACATGCATCAACGAGTTGAGCACTATGTAACGCTCGACGATCGCCCAAACAGGGACACGATCATAGAGAAAGATGAGATATTAAGCCTTATCATAGATATTGAGGTCTTATCTAGTGAGAATTTCTATGATAAGTATTTTGACCTTGATGATTAGCGATGATGTCTCTTAAAAAAGGGTGATTATTGAGACATGTGTAATCGGCAGTTATGAAGACTTTTTGCTAAACGATGCTTCAATCCACGGTCTTCCAGCCGGAAAACGAAGAAAAGTCCGGCCTGAAAAACCGCGAGAAAAGTGTCCAAGGCATTGAGTTAACATTTCTGCCGTTAGTTTTACTCCCCCGATTAACCAGGTGCCATCATTTTAAGCAGAAACAATTCAAATTGTCGTAGGGATATCCAGAAAAACTGTTTCTATACCAAATTTTTCCGTGATCAGTTCACCAAGCGCCCGCACCCCGCCCTTTTCGGAGTGGTAATGTCCGCAATAGATCACATTTATCTCTGCTTCCAGCGCAGCGTGATAATTTTCATGGGATGATTCGCCGGTGATAAACAGGTCGACCCCCTTATTAATTGCTTCCTGAAGCTCCCCTGCTGCTCCGCCTGATACCACAGCAACCCGCTTAATATTATTAGTACCAAAAGGCAGCATCGACACCCTGCAATCCAGATGTTTGGTTAAAATTCTGGATATTGCATCAATTGAAACAGGCTCATTAAGGGTACCTTCAAACCCTATCTGCATCCCCTTATACCAACCAAACGGCTTAAGCGCTAAAAGACCTAGCATCTCTGCAAGTTTTGCGTTGTTACCAAGAGATGGGTGAAGGTCGAGGGGCAGATGAGAGGCATAGAGATTTAAATCGTTGTCTAACAAATATTTAAGGTGATTGTAAACAGACCCCGTAATTGATCGCAGACCATCCCAGATAATCCCGTGATGGGCAATAAGCATTTGGCAGCCGCTTGCAACGGCTTGTTTGTATGCTTCCATGCAGGCGTCTACGGTTAATGCAATCCGTTGTATCTCTTCACCCCCCTGAACCTGAAGCCCGTTTCGGGAAACGTCCTTTATAGCACCAGTGGCCAAAGTAGTGTCAAGAAAGGATACAAGGTGATCTCTTTTCACAAAATTATTGTCTGCAGAATTATTCGGTGTTGTTTTCATGTTTCAAACCCCAGAAAAGCTAAAAAGTGCTTAACTCCGCCCGTTTTACGGGAACTGTTCCATTTTTCTATAATAGAATAATAGTGAGAATCTTCCCTGATCTCTTGTTTTGCTATTTTTATCAGATCGTTTTCTACGGTGGTATGTGATGGTTTTGCTTTGCATTGAGTAATCTTATTCAAAGTTACAGATTCAATTTTCCTGTTTTTGGAATTGAGTTCAATGCTGTGGGGAAAGCTTCTGCACGTTACCGGGCGATTCTTATAAACGGAGCAGGTAAAATCGCCGCTGAGAAACACACATTTTTCACTAACTCTTTTAAGGCCCATGGCCCGTTTACCATACCTGAAACGAATCCATAGTGGCGCATCCGGATCGTAATTCATTTCTGAAGGGGAGAAGAAGCGTACAAATCGTTGCGGAGGTTGTTTTAAAAATCGGCTGATTCTCAAAACATCTCTGTAAGTGACGGGTACAATGGGCTCTCTGCAGCACCTCCCGCACCTGGAGCAATCAACTATAGTACAGACTCTTTCTTCACCCACCATCAATCCCTTCAGTTTTTAGAAAGAAAGAAGATACGATTCGATAAATTTATCGATATCACCATCCAGAACAGCTGCGGTATTGCTTGTTTCGGTATCGGTGCGATGGTCTTTTACCATATTATAGGGGTGCAAGACATAGGAGCGTATCTGACTTCCCCACTCAATTTTCTTTTTTTCAGTCATTTTAGACTGCCTCTGCTGCTCTTCGATCTCCTTATAGTGCTGCTTCACCCGCGCCTTCAACAGTTTAATGGCTAAAGAGCGGTTTTTAATCTGGGAGCGCTCGCTCTGACAAGCAACAACAATGTTTGTAGGAATATGGGTCATACGCACAGCACTGTCGGTTTTATTAACGTGCTGTCCCCCCGCACCACTTGCCCTGTAGGTGTCTACCCTTATATCTTTTTCATCAATCTCAAAGTCACCTGCTTCATCACTTAACGGGTATGCGTAAACTGATGAAAAAGAGGTGTGTCGCCGGGCGTTGGAGTCAAAGGGAGAGATTCTTACTAATCGATGCACTCCGGTTTCTGCCTTTAGATGTCCGTAGGCATAATCACCCTGAACTTCCATGGTCACACTCTTTATCCCGGCTTCTTCTCCCGGTGAAAGCTCAAGTATCGTCAAGCTGAACCCTTTTCGCTCAATCCACCTGCAGTACATTCTATAGAGCATGTCGGTCCAGTCGCAGGACTCGGTACCACCAGCACCACTGTGAATCGACACCACGGCGGGTGAATTATCGTCCTCTCCACTGAGTTTGCGAATAAATTCAATGTGCTCAATTTCTTTTTCCAGCGCCGCGGCCTGAGCCTTCAGCTCATCAAGAGTGCTTTGATCCTGTTCCTGCTCTGCAAGCGACAGCAACTCCTCTATATACTGCACTTCCTGCCAGGCATTTTCCCAGGGTTCAATCACCCTGCGAGCGTCTTTTATCTGCTTAAGCACCTTCTGTGCAGCTTCAGCATCATTCCAAAATTCATTTTCGGCCGATTGGGCTTCCAGCTGCTCTACAAGTGTCTTTTTCTTCTCGATGTCAAAGATACCCCCGTAGGTTTTCTATTCGGGCCTTAAATTCCTTTAATTTAGATGAATCCAAAACTTCTAACATAATATCCTCTCTTTCCTATAAACAGGTAAAAATAGTAAAAAGTACATCCTTTAATGATATAAACAGAATTTGTTTCCGGGTTTTTGGTTAAAAACTTGTTCTGACTCAATTTATTGAGTCCATACAGATCCTTTACACAGTATCTTGTGGTTGTGCCGGTTTTTTTTATTGACTTGAAAATTTATCTACCGTATTTTTACTCTCAACTAAAATCAAAATTCATTTCCAATACTTAATTACTGACCCCAAATTTTCATCTATTAAATACAGGGTGGAAGGAGTATTCAATAGTTATGGTCTCCCAAACTGACAGCAGTACTGGTAATTTCGGAAAAAGTGTAAAATCTTCTGTCTCGAAAAAAAAGGAATCAAAGCAAACAACAGTCAGTACCGATTCTCTCCGTGAAGAGCTAACCAAAAAAGCTATTCAGATAAGTGACAACGCCCGAACAGTCCTGGAAAAGCGCTATCTAAAAAAAGATGACAGTGGAACGGTGGTAGAATCGGCTGAAGATCTTTTTTTCAGGGTAGCACAAAACATTGCCAGTGCCGAGCTGCTTTTTGACCCTCAGGGTAATACGGATTTATGGACCGAAAAGTTTTATGATTTAATGGCTGCAATGGATTTTCTCCCCAATTCGCCCACTCTTATGAATGCAGGACGGGAGCTTCAGCAACTCTCCGCCTGTTTTGTTTTACCCATAGGCGATTCCATGGAAGAAATTTTCACTGCCGTTAAAAATACCGCTCTTATCCACAAAAGTGGAGGGGGTACCGGTTTCTCCTTTTCCCACATCAGACCTAAAAACGACCGGGTGAAGTCAACCAAAGGCATCTCTTCAGGCCCCCTTTCTTTTATGCGCGTGTTTGATGTGGCTACCGAGACGGTAAAGCAAGGTGGGACTCGCAGAGGTGCCAATATGGGCATCCTTAATTGTTCTCATCCTGAAATTCTCGACTTTATAGAGCTGAAAGCAACCGATGGCGTGCTTTCTAATTTCAACATTTCGGTGGGTTTAACCAACGAGTTTATGGAAGCCCTTGAGAGAGATGAGGAGTATACGCTTCGCAACCCAAGAACAGGTGAGGAGCAGGGAAGACTAAAAGCGTCAAAAGTTTTCAACCGTATTGTTGAACTTGCCTGGAACAATGGTGAGCCGGGGATCGTTTTTCTTGACCGAATCAATGAATCCAACCCTACCCCGCATATAGGCAAAATTGAAAGCACCAATCCCTGTGGTGAGCAGCCCTTACTACCCTATGAGTCCTGTAATCTTGGGTCGATCAATCTGGCGCACATGGTATGTGAGAAAAACGGAAAAAAAGAGGTAGATTACACTAAACTCAGCGAAACCGTTTGTACCGCAGTCAGGTTTCTGGATAATGTAATAGAAGTAAACAAATATCCACTTGAAGAGATCGGTAAAGTTACCAAAAGCAATAGAAAAATTGGTCTTGGTGTAATGGGTTTCGCCGACATGCTGATTGAGTTTTCTATTCCTTACAACTCACCACAGGCAGCAGATCTTGCCGAAGAGCTAATGAAATTCATTCACGAGGAAGCGCATAAGGTAAGTGCCTTTCTTGCTCACGAAAGAGGTACCTTCCCTAACTTTAAAGGATCTGTTTTTGACACCAAAGACGGCCTTCAGTTGCGCAATGCCACCGTTACCACCATTGCTCCTACGGGTACGATTAGCATGATCGCAGGCTGTTCAAGCGGTATAGAGCCGCTTTTTGCAATAGCGTATCAGAAAAATGTATTGGATGGAAACAAGTTTCTTGAAGTGCACCCCGCATTTAAAAGAATAGCACAGGAAGAGGGTTTTTATTCTGATGAGCTTATGAAAATGCTCGCCGAAACCGGTAGCCTTCATAACATACATGGTATCCCCAGGCGCATACGGGATGTATTTCTGACCAGTCATGATATAGAGCCCATTTGGCACATAAAAATTCAGGGAGCGTTTCAAAAGTATACTGATAACGCCGTCTCTAAAACGGTCAACTTTCGTAATGAAGCTACCACCAAAGAGATTGAGGAAGTTTTCCGGTACGCTTATAAGCTTAACTGCAAGGGTGTAACCGTTTACCGTGACGGGTCCCGTGTTAATCAGGTAATCACTTCTGGACAATCCGGCAGCACTGAAGCCACCGTTACACTTGCAGGTACAATTCAACCCCGACCACGACCTGCCGTTACCCATGGCCACACCTTCAAAACAAAAACCGGGTGCGGAACGCTTTATGTTAACATAAATTCAGACACCTTTGGTCTGTGCGAAGTATTCACCCAAATGGGGAAATCGGGAGGGTGCGCCGCGTCCAATGCAGAAGCCGTTTCGCGACTTGTTTCCCTTGGTTTACGAGCTGGAATAGACCCCAAGTCTATTATCGAACAACTAAGAGGCATCCGTTGCCCCATACCTACCTGGCATGGCGGGGAGATGGTACTGTCGTGTTCCGACGCGATTGCACGGGTGCTGGAAAAAGCTTTGAATAATCAAAACGGCAATACCAATCAGATAAGCTATTCGGGACTGGATATGGGCTTTTGCCCACAGTGCCCGGAATGTGGTGGTATCATGGAGCATGAAAGCGGCTGTGCTGTATGTAAAAGTTGCGGCTTTTCAAAGTGCGGCTAATATAACAGTACAGATGTGTGTTTAATGGATCTTCCTTTGATTGGACCATTAAACACACCAGTCTAATCTGAAAAGTCTTGGCCTTGCAACAATACCTTTGTTCTATTTTATTGCCAATTCCGGAACGAGTTCGATTATTCTCTGCGCAGCACGAAGACCGGCATATCCATCAGGTGATCCCAAAAAAGTTTTTGTAGCTTCCTTACGTGCCTGGTAGTAATGATCATTTCTTTGCTCTACAATACTCAAAGCAGCCTCAAGTTCATCAAATGAATTAATCTGAACAGATATTTTATTTATCAGCTCTTTAACTTCGTTAACTACACGTGGAGCGTCTTTAACTGTAAAAGTTACAATGGGTTTATCTAAAGCACAAAATTCAGCGATTATTGAGCTTGTATCACCAATGCAAACATCAGAAATCATAATATATTTTAAAATTTCATACTCTTTTATCAAATAGACCCCGGGTGTATTTTTTAATACATCAACATACTTATCACTCATCCATACATGTAAAGTAACAAGAATATTATATTTCTCTTTTAATTCGCCGACGCGGTCATACCACTTTTCAATCGCCGACATCCCACTTCCATCCCATGTTGCTGAGAACAGAAGAGTTTTCTTTAAAGGATTGAGACCTATTGTGTTAACTAAACTTTTAAGTTGTTCCCTTGTAATAGAACCATCAAAAGCACCATCAATTTTTGGACAACCTATTGTTTCTGCAGTTTTAACTCCTATTTTTTCAGCCTCTTTGCGATCGGCATCACTGGTCATAAAGAAAACATCGAAGAGATTAAAATACTGTGCTTTTGACTGACGTTTAAAACTGTATATTCCATGTTTAAATCCAATCTTTTTGATTTTTTTACACGGGAATTTCCATGCCATATTGCGGAACATAATAACAGAATCAGGAAATGATGGCATTACGGTGCCTTTGTATCCCAGTTCCCTAAGTTTCTGGAGAACATTTTTATTCTTTGCCACAAGATCCAGATTTCCAAGGTGTTTCCTGACGTTTTTAAATAGCTCTGCATCTAAAGCATCTTCGCAGTATAAAATATTTTTTTTCTTCCTACGAAAGATTTTTATTACTCTCCAAGTAAAGGAATAAACCGGACGAATAAAATAATAGGATAGTACCATTTAAATTTTCCAATCACTAAATTAATTTCTTTATTATATATAAAGAGTTACGATCACAGTGTATAGGTTAAAACAAATCAGCCGCCAAAATTCTTCTTTGAAGCTAACTAAGAAGTCAATCATTGCCTAAAATACTTATTAAACAAATAAAAAACAATAAAGCTCTAACGTCATCCCTATTTCTGCTCGAAATCCACCACCATTTTCCCCTCTCCGGAAATAAACGCTCTAATCCACTCAATGAATTTGCTATAGCCCACAACTGAAGGAATATCAGTATGAGCCGCGTTTTCTATTATCGCGGCAAAACCCTCCCTGCCAGTGTAGTTTTCCCAGATGGGCAATCCGTTGGTTTCTAACGCCAAGGTCTCATCCTCTGTTCCATGCAACCAGAGAAAGGGAATATCTATCTGTTTTATCCGTTCCATATTATTACCCCTGAAAGTGGTAACATATGAACCTGGCACATCAAAGTACAGTGCATCTTTAACCAGTGTTTCAATGGACCCTATGGGCGCTATAAAAGATAACGCAATTATGCTCTCGTAGGGGTTATGGGATGTAATTTTACCTCCTATTAAAGAACCCAGTGAGTATGCGATAACAACTATCTGAGGGTTACCATGATTTTTAAGATAGGATAGAGCAGTATGCCCATCTTCATAAATGTTTTCTTCAGTAGCCACTCCACTACTTCTGCCAAACCCACGGTAATCGATTGCAAATACCGGATACCCGCTTTCATAGAGAAGCCTTATTTTTGGCCAGTAGTAGTCTAAGTGTTTAGTATTTCCATGCAGGTACAGTATTACGGTGTCTTCACTAGTAAAATAGGATTGTGGTCCCAAAAGTATAGCCGCAATACTATCTGAGCCACTTTGCAAAGTCAGCTCATGAATCTTTTCTGGTCTAATCAGCCCTAAGGAATCTATAACATCATCTAACTCCCGTTCACCCCCGTAAAAATCGAATTTATAGCTCTCAAGCGCTTCCCCTTCAAAAAGAAAGGGATCAAGATTTAAGCATTGTAAACTGAAACACACAACTGCCAGCATGGAAATAAATATCAATTTAGGCTTTAAAGGTATTTTCATTTTCTACCTCCAAACGAGCGGTTAACTCCAATATAAATACCCCATATCCCATGCTGACCAATCCCCTGGTTGTTAACCGGTCTGCCGGAATTTTTAAGATGTGGAGTGAATAATCTCCCCTCAACCTGAAAACACCAGGTATTATGGTTTAACCCATAGCCCAGGTATAAAGCAGGTAACCAGCGATTTTTTTGTGGATTCTGATCTGTACGCTTGTTTCTGAATTCAAACCAGCTGTCTACACCAGTATAGAAAAAACTTTTCTTATGTTCCCAGTACCATCCAAGGTTCAAGGCGGGAAGTAACCGAAAACTATCTTCTTTAAAATTGGTTGTTAGTACAAAACCAGGGGAAACATAGGCGCCGGCATTCCACTTTTCTATTGTTAAGGGATGAAAAGTAATACCACCATCGATATGCATAACACCAAACAAAAGATCTGTCAGTGCCATACCGCTTTCAATGGAAACATCATCATATACACCGTATGAGTATCCGACATTAAGAAGCGGTAATGGGATATTGGTACCAGCGACTTCAGTAATTGGTCCACCAAAGCTTAAGGAGATTCGGGAATCACCTTTATTTAGAGGCTTTACATTACGAACCGCGGTACATGAGAGTAGTAGTAGCGCAAAAAAAACTATGGTTAGTGTTACTGTTTTTTTCATAAATCTCTTTTCTTTACCTATAAAACGCAAAATACTATTTAGACGGAGCAAAAAGCATAAATTAGCTCACACGTAGTAAGTACGAGCAATGGGCTTTGAGCAGGGAAAGGATAGTTTTTACAATTTTTTCTACCCCCGAAGCTTTTTTTTCCTTCCCTCTGTCTTCTATTTTCTGCGCGATTCTCATGAAGGATGTCTTGATCGGTTCTAGGGCGGAACTGATCGGTTCTAGGGCGGTACGGATCGGTTAAAAAAAACTGGTTATCGGGCATTAAGGAATATAAAAGGACGGGAAAAGCTATAGTTGGAAGGGCCGAGTACAAAAAGGCATAGTCAGGAAGTAATATGCTAATGCGCTAAGGACTAAAGGATGATGGGTTTCAGGAGTTTGCAGGGGAAGCAATCTGCTATCCCTTGCCTTAAAAAAATTTTAAACAGCTGCATTGGATCGTTTTTGCGCATTTATCACCGCCTGCTTGGCGCTTTCGAATATATATTCGAAACGGTCGACGATTCCTTTTCTAAGGTTGAAGGCTTCTCTTTTTAACTCCTGAAATTGGCTTATATGACATTTCTCCTCTTTGATACAAGAATCAACCTGGGCAACAGCGTGGGTAAATGTTCCTGCCCTGAAACAGACCGTTTTCAGGTAAATATGGTCTATTCTCGAATTTTTAAGATCTTCACCATATTTTTCAACCAGCTCTGCCACACGCCTCCCTCCTGCATCGCTTCAGAAAAGGGCATATTTATAACTGTTAGATTATCATCGGGGATTGATAGAATGTCCTCTTTTACCGCATTAAAACATTCAATCGGATCACGGATTTCGGTCATAAATTGCTCCTTGAGCCAGGTGTTACTACCTGTATAGTGATGGGACAGTCAAGACAGAACTGGTTTATATATTAATTATCCAACAATTTTTCTCTAACTACCGTTTGCAGTTTTTAAGCCATTTTTACGGCTACAACAAACTTTTATAGCTCTGCCAGCAATTAAGTAAAATGTATTTCGATTTGAAAGGAAGGCAACATTTTTTTTATGGTAGATTAAGAGTGCGGGGTTAAGGGATAGCACAATAGTAGTTTGACTACTCTCAAGCGTCGGGGTGAAGGATGAATTTTCTGCATCAATTAAGTACCCGATCTACAAAGGGACAAAAAGTGTAATGAACACCGCTCCTTCTGGCACGCATTCTGCATTACATCTATAGTGTGAACGATATATTCAGCCCATACCTTTTTCTGAAGGAGTCTGTTGTATGGTTGGTTATCATGCGTCGCATGAACAGTTTAAGCCTTCAGACCTTCTGAGGCTTGTACAGATGGCGGAGTCTGTGGGATTCGATGAAGTGCTTTCTTCAGATCATTTTGAGCCCTGGAGTAGTAATCAGGCTCAAAGTGGATTTGCCTGGTCCTGGCTTGGAGCAGCCATGCAGGCAACAGCAATCCCCTTTGGAGTAGTAACTGCTCCTGGGTACCGGTACAATCCCGCCATCATCGCTCAGGCTACAGCAACACTGCTTAATTGTTTTCCCGATCGTTTCTGGGTTTCGGTTGGCACGGGGCAGGCGCTCAATGAAAGTATCACCGGTCAGAGGTGGCCCGATAAAGAAAGCAGAAAGGAGAGGCTTTTTCAGTGCGCAGAGGTAATGCGTAAACTTTGGCTTGGAGAAACGGTTACTCACAGAGGTGACGTTACGGTGGAAAACGCCAATCTCCATACGCTTCCACCCTCCCCACCTCTTTTGATTGCTGCGGCGATCTCAGAAGATACGGCCCGCTGGGCAGGGCAGTGGGCAGATGGGTTGATAACGATCAGCCAACCGAGAGAAAAGCTAAAGCGTGTGGTTGACGCATTTAAGAGTGCAGGGGGAGAAAACAAGCCAATGTATCTTAAAGTGCAGCTCTCTTACGCACCGGATGAAAACGAAGCCCTCAGTGGCGCGTTCGAACAGTGGAAATATGTAATTCATGACAGCTCCGTAACCGCGGAGTTGAGAACACCGGAGCAGTTTGAGGCTGCATCGATGTTTATCACCCCCGATCAGATGCATGAGCATGTAAGGATCTCTTCGAGTATATCCAGATTTGTCGATTGGCTCAATGTGGACCTGGAGATGGGATTTAACAAGCTGATACTTCACAATGTAAACAGAAAGCAGGAGCGTTTTATTGAAGCATTTGGGACTTCAGTGCTTCATCAATTGGCAACATAGGTTAGGCCCAAAGAATAGGTAAGGAGATAACAGGTGAGTGCTGGGGGATATAAAGAAATCTCTGATTACGGGATAATCGGCAATCTCAGAAGCATTGCTCTGGTGGGAAGAGATGGCTCTATCGATTGGTGCTGTTTTCCTCATCTGGACAGTGATGCCTGTTTTGGTGCACTTTTGGATAATGAGCTGGGTGGGCATTTCTCTGTTAAGTTAAAGAACGGTCTTCTGGGGATTCAAAGATATACCGAAAGCACAAATGTACTTAAAACTGTATTGTCAGGAGAGAGTGGGGAGCTGGTCATTACGGATTTTATGCCTCTTAAGGGCAATATTTATACGCCGGGAAAATCAGAATCAAAGAGTGAAATCATAAGAATTCTTGAGTGCAGAGGAAGCCGCGCGGAGGTTTTCCTGGAGTGGGCTCCCAGGTTTAACTACGCAAAAAGCAAAACTACCATAGAGCAGGGCTCTAACGGCTGGATTGCCAGAGGCAGCGGAGGATACCTGATGTCACTGGCCGGTGTAGGTGAGGGGGAGAAATCCACAAGTACAAATAATGGATACGTAAAAGCGACGTTAAGGATTGATGGTGGGCAAAAACGTGTTATGGTATGCAGGTGGCAGTCCGATGATACGAATATCGATAGGGAGGAGGAGTTTAGAAAGTTATATGAAACAGAGATGGTATGGAAAGAGTGGGCAAATCAGCAGGGAATAATTGAGAATAAGGACTGGACAGGAAAATATTTTCCTGCGGTGATTCGTTCAGAGCTGGTATTAAAACTCCTTACTCACAGTGATACAGGCGCGATAGCGGCAGCAGCTACTACCAGTCTTCCGGAAACATTGGGGGGAGTCAGAAACTGGGATTATCGTTACACCTGGATACGGGACGCGGCTATGACCTCCCAGGCGCTGGTATCGGTAGGCCACACCTATGAGGCTCTTCAGCTTATGGAATGGATGGAGAAGGTATCCGAGATACGTTCTGAGAAGGACTTTAATCTTCAGATTATGTATGGTATTCATGGCCAGACAGAGCTTGGGGAGTCGGTGCTTGAACATCTGAGGGGGTATAAAGATTCAAGGCCGGTGCATATAGGCAACGGAGCCGCTTCACAGCTTCAGCTTGAAACTCACGGGGAGCTTTTAAATATCGCCTATGAACTGTCCCGAAGAGGAGAAACTCTTAGCCCGTATACCTTGGAATTTTTGGGTAAAACTGCGGACTTTGTAGCTGAAAACTGGAATCGCCCGGATCATGGGATATGGGAGATACGAGGACCCATGAGGCATTACACCTACTCGAAGGTAATGTGCAGGGTTGCTCTTCAACGGGCAGTTCATTTAGCCTCCAATTATGGCTTAAATGGCAGGGCCAAAAGATGGGTTCTTGCAATGGAGCGTATCGATAAGGATATTTTGGAGAAGGGGTATGATCCGGCAGTTGGAGCATTTGTGCAAAGTTATGAGTCAAAGCACCTTGATGCTTCAAATCTGAGAATAGCTTTGATGGAGTTTTTAGGTCCGGATCATTACATGATTCAAAATACAATCAACAAAACTTTGCAGGAGCTTACTGAAAATGGGTTAGTATACCGATATTTGTGTGATGATGGATTACCGGGAAAAGAGGGGGCATTTGTAATTTGTACATCCTGGCTTATCGATAATTTATCTATTTCAGGCAGAATCGAAGAGGCAACAGAAATGTTTGAATCTTTACTTAATAGGGCAAATCACCTGGGCCTTTTTTCTGAGCAGATAGACCCCTCAAGCGGTGAGTTTCTGGGCAATTTTCCACAAGCCTTCTCTCATATCGGCCTGATAAACAGCGCTGTTTATCTGGCTTATGGTCAGGGCAGATCAACACCTGAACACCATCCTATTGGCACCAAAATGCATAGAAAATTACAGAGTGGTAATCAGAGGAAACTGTAAGTACCTATGAACTCCAGGAAAAGATTACTGTACGCAAGGCTGGTGGGTGTACTTATACTGCTTATATTTTTGTCCTATTCCTATAAAGGATATGAGTCACAGGTGGAAACGTTAGTTTTTCTCGAGGATAATCTCACATTTAACGATTTTTCTTCAAACAATTCCCTTAGCGGCCGGGATCTGTGGAAAGAGTATGTGCCTTTTGCACAGGAAGTAGTAATCTATAATGAAGATAAAAGTGTGACTGAAGCGATGTGGCTTTCCTCTTCTGCCTTGATCAAGCGACCATTACTGGTAGTACTTGGTGACGATAATGGTCATTTAACAGACTGGAGTGTTCCGTTTGCTCACTTATCAAAGAAAAACAGGTGGAATTTTATTTTCCCTGATATCAAAACCGGATCTATTAATAAAACCAATCGTAACGAAGTGGAAAAAACAGCTCGAAAAATTAAATCCCTGGTAGATTACGCTTCTATTCATAGCAGAGTAGATAGTTCAAGGGTATATATAGTTGGGTTTAATACGGGAACGTTAGCAGCTCTTAGTTTCGCATCCCACTATCCACATCTGGTAAGTGCTCTTAGTTTATGGGGAAGTGAATGTATGCAGGATTTAAATGACAGCATTTTTTCTCTGTTAATTCAAAACCAAAAAGGCGGTCACTCAACCTTTATTCACTTAGCGCATGGGTTACATGACCCTGTAAACGATCCGTATAACACGCTCTATCTTTTTAAGCGGATTTCCGGAGCGAAGATAAATGGTATAGCAAGATTACTATCTGCTCATGATGAAGAATATGGAGGTGACACAATTTTTGAGTCACTGGCCGAATATACATACCAAAAAGAGAATATAGCCCTTTTTATTTTCGAAGGGGAACAGGATCTGTTCTACAACATAGCACTACGGCAGTTAGTACGAAGACCCTAAAGTTATTACCCTCTTTAAGATAACAAACAAAATGAAGACCTTTAGTTTACATAGCAAAGAGTGGCATTTTCTTTGCGGACCTATGAAATATATAGGTTTCGAACAGATAAATGTATTGTGATATGGAGATAATGATGGTACGAGTGCGAATCTGCACAGTTATGATAATTATAAGTGTTACGATGCTTGGAATTACTGATGCCGATGTAATGTATGTTCCGGCTCCGGTGGATGTGATAGAGCAGATGCTGGAGATTGCTGATGTTGGGGAAGATGATTTGGTGTATGATCTTGGATGTGGGGATGCTCGTATTGCTATAGCAGCAGTCACTCAAAGAGGGGCAAGAGCTGTTGGGATAGATAATGATCGAAACAGGATTAGATTAGCAATCAATGAGGCAGAATACTTAGGTATAAAGGAAAAAATACAGTTTGTGCAAGGCGATCTATTTGGCTATCCGGTGACTGAGGCAACAGTGGTAATGATCTATTTAGACCGGGAACTCAACCAACGTCTTCGCTATAAATTGTTAAAAGAACTAAGACCGGGATCAAAGGTGGTTTCTCATGAATATTGCATGGAAGACTGGAGAGCGGATATGATAAAACAGGTCCGTAATTCAAAAGTATATATGTGGATTATACCCGCAAATATTTCGGGTCTGTGGCGATTATATGATGAAGAGCAGGGCGAAAAAATGTTACATATGCAAGTGGTGCAAAGATTTCAGGATTTAGAAATTGAGGCTACGAGTGCAAAGGGAGAGGCTATACAATTAAAAGGCTCCAGTTTACAGGGGGCCTCAATGAGGATAATGCTTCAGGGTACAGATAAGCAATACTATCTGTACAGGGCAAAGTTTGATGGAGAAAAAATGGTAGGAGAAGTAGTAGCAGAAGATGGTACGATGAGGAGGTGGTATGGGGAGCGGGATGAAGGCACGAGGGGTCGGATTTTTTATCCAGCTTCGGGGATTTGAGGAGGTGTTTGGGGGGGGGGGGGACGGACTGTTTTATTTCCATTATCACTTCAAACCTAGGGACCAAATCATAGGGACGGACTGTTTTATCACCTAATTCCCAAATTGGAAAAGACGCCTCGTTCATGTAAGCACGCCAATGTATTTATTCAGTTATTCAATTAAAAATTTCTGATCTAATTAGACTATTATTGATTGATGTTATTGGGGGACGTATTATTGGGGGACGGACTGTTTTATTCCATTATCACTTCAAACCTAGGGACCAAATTATAGGGACGGACTGTTTTATCACCTAATTCCCAAATTGGTAAACTTGCCTCGTTCATGAAAGTACCCCAAATAGGTTTATTTCAATCATTCAAGTAAAAAGTTTCTGTTCCAATTAGATTAAAGGGATTTATAACCATAAGATATCAAAAATAGCAATTATGGCAAAAATATTGCTTATTCGAAATTCAGCAATATAAAAGTACTTAACTGAAATGAGGACACCTCATGCCACGCACACGACGCTTTGAAGAACCTGGTTCTCTTTATCACATAATGGCTCACTCAATAGAAGGTAAAGATATGTTTTGTGATGATTACGACAGATCCGAATTCCTTCTAAGGCTTGAAAAAGGGCTAAACAAAACTGGTTTTCAGTGCTACACCTGGACTCTTATGGATAATCATTACCATATGCTGATTAGAACAAACCATTTGAAATTGGAAAAACTGATGCGAGGCCTCAACGGAGGGTATGCACAGTATTATAACAAAAAATACAGTAGAACAGGGTATCTGTTTCAGGACAGATTCAAATCAGTTCTCTGTCAAGATCAGAACTATGCTGCTAATCTGGTTAAATATATCAACTTAAACCCTCTTCGGGCTGGTAAAGTTACATCGATGGAAGAGCTGAAGGCTTACACATGGTGTGGGCACAGGTTTTTGCTAGGAGAAAACTGTGCGATAGGGGAAAGGTTTCAAAGCCGGGCAGAATGTTTAGGTCGCTTCGGGAAAGAGGAGAAGGAAGCTGTTAGAAACTATATCCAGTTTTTGCAAGAAAACTATGTGGAAGATGTTGCAGAAGAAGCAGGGATGCTTTCGGAAGTCGAAACACAAGAGGTTGAAAAGTCATGTAAGGGATGGCCTACAGTTATAGGAGATGCGGATTTCATCAAGAGGGCAATGAAGCGATATCAAAGTGAAATGAACCTAAAGCATCGTAAAGCAGATTATCCAATTATACTGGAAAGTACAGCACAATGGGTGTGCAAAGTGCATCAACTGGAAAAGAATGAGTTAAAAAAACGTGGTTGGAATAATAACAGATCCAAAGCAAGAATCCGGTTTTGTTACCATTTAAATAAAAAGGAGCTTATCCCACCTTCAATCATCGCAAAATACCTTAAGATCACCATAAGTCCGGTAACAAGGATGATTGAAATTGGTGATATGTTGTTTAATGAAGAAAGAAATGTGCATTAAAAAGCTTTCGCTCAAAAAGTGATGATGCACGGTTAGGTTGAATAGATATTGAAGATTATTGATCACCCCTCCTAGTTGTTTGACTTCAGTAGAAGTTGCAACCAATTATGCTTATCCTATCTTTGTACTTTGTGTGGACAACAATACTTATTAGATTTTTAATAGTCCGTCCCCTAAAAGCCCATTCTTAACCGAAAGTGTAAGGCAAAAACCTAAACTCAGTCTAAGTTCAATCAACCAGAATTAACAAAAGATTATAACCACAGTTTTCCATAGGCTTGTGTATGTGTAGGATACTGCTGCCAAGTTGGTTTCAAGCATGAGTGTGGTTAGGTAAGTTATTCAGAAATTAAAGGTCCGTCCCTTAAAAAAGTAATAAAAACTAAAAGCCGTGCTCAGTACTATCCCCTTATCGGCCACAATCACACAGCAAGGCAAAGAAAAACTTAACAACGCACTTAGCCTGGATTACAAACAAGCTAAGGAATCCAACCACGGCTTTTGAGAAAATCGACGGGTACAACTTTCTATTCAGTTACTTAGATTGTGGTTGGGTGTTTTACTATTCAGATATTAACAGTCCGTCCCCACCAGAGCTCTCTAAAACCCTGAATCAAAACAAACTACCCCAACCCCTATCCCTAACCCACCTACACAAAAAAACACCAACCCTTGCTTTATCACTCTTTTTCCCCTATATTATTATAGTATATATAGGGAATTAAAAATGAAGGTGAGCGCCATGAAAAAATCCAATACTGTAGTAAAAGGAATAACTTTTCTGCTACTATGCAATTTAAGCGCTTTTGCTGGGCGGTTCAGCGGTACTGTCGTAGATTCTGAAACACAAAAGCCCATTCCCGGTGCACTTGTCTCCATAGGGCATACTCAGACCAGAACCACCAGCGATTCTGCCGGATACTTCTCCTTCTCTACCTCGGCTACTTCAGCAAGAACGGTTCAGGCACAACAAAATAGGAGTATGAGAGTCGCCTGGTACGGGGGACGGAGAGTCTTTGATTTCTCCAACGCACCTCAAATTACATCCTATGAGCTTTTTAATCTTAGTGGAAGATTAGTTCATAGAAAAGAACTGAGCGACAGCAGGGTCGTTTCTCCTCCAAATCTTGCAGGAAACATTTACATCATTAGACTTATAAACAGTGATATGCAATCCAAAGCATTCAAATGGACTCCCTTTTCCAATCGCTCCTCCTTCACACTACCTGCTGTGAAGGATAAAGAGATCGCTTCAACAGCACAGGCCGAAGGGCCTTTTCATCTTATATTTAGTCACGATGATTACTATGTGGTGAATCTGACTTTCCCCCGGGCTGCAGAAGGCGTTCGTATATCTATGCCTCCCGATCCAAGGAGTTTTGTTTTTAATGAAAAGGAGGTAAGGACCTATCGTTTCACAGTAAATGAGCAGGATTCACTCTATATGGAGGAAAATGCCTTACTTCAAAACTACGTTCCTGCCAATCTTCAATTTGAAGATCAGGACTGGGGTCAGGTAGGGCTTAGGTATAAAGGATCGATTGGGTATTCTTTACCGAATTGTTTTGATCCCGACAGAAGCAGTAATCTTCATAAATCAGTGTGTCATAAAATCTCTCTTAAAATCAAATTTGATCAGTATAACAGAGATAAGCGTTTTTACGATATGAGACGTTTGAATCTTCATGCCCTCTCTGCAGATCCAACGAAGATGCATGATATTCTGTCCTATGGACTCTTCAGAGATATGGGAGTTTTGGGTCCTCGGGTATCCTATGTTAAAATTTATATCAATGATAATTTTGAAGGATTGTTTTTGGCAGTAGAAGAAGTGGATGGGAGATTTGCCGCATCCCGCTGGCCCTCAAACAGTAACGGGAATATGTATAAAGAGGTATGGCCAACTACCGACAATCCTAACCACTATATCGATGCGCTCCGTTCAAATAGAAGTGAGCCTGACCCAAATGTGCAGCCGATGATCGATCTGTACCATGCCATTGAAGCTTCAACAGAAGAAACATTCGCGGAGAATGTAGGTAAATACCTTAATTTTAACCATCTGCTACGCTATATTGCTGTAGATAGAGCTATTAATGACTGGGATGGCATTATGGGCTGGTATGCAGACCAAAACCTTCGTTGGTATGGTAATCATAACTTTTACTTCTATCAGGAGGAAGTGGAGGGAGGTAAAATTTGGCTTGTCCCCTGGGATAAAGATCAGACCTTTAGACGCAGCGATCCGTTTATAGAAGATGCCGGTGTGCCGGATTGGAATGAAGCACCACCAACCTGTTCTGAAGCAATGCCGGTGTGGGGTGGTGGAGGTTGGGTACTTCCACCAAACTGTGATCCTTTGACCCGTATGCTGGCATCGGTTTTCTGGGATGACTTTGTAAAAATAGGTCACGATTTTTTGCATGATCTCTTTTCTGCAGAACGGATGATTGGAAAAATTGATACCTATGCTCAAACTATTGATGATATCATAAGAGAGGACCCCGTCGTAGATCACTCAAGCTGGGTTTCTAATGTCAATAGTCTTAAAACAACCATTCATATTCTGAGAACAAAATTTGAAAATCATCTCACCGGGTACAAGCCTGTTATTGACACGACAGATTACCAGAATCCTTTCCCTGGTACATCAGGTCACCTTCAGCTCGACCATTTGAACAATTTTGAATTCACGGTGGATCCAAATATAAGGTGGGCCTATTCATATGAATCCAGGAACTCTTTTACCGAAATTTCTCATAATACAGTGAACCCCATATCCGGTGATGCTGATTTTAAACTGTCATTTGAACTACATCCCAGTGGCCACGACAGCCCATGGAGTGAATGGTGCGGGGCAGGTTTAAACTTTGAAGAGGAGGCAAACCTGAGTGATGTTAAAGAAATTCATCTCAGTATAAGGTCAGACAGGCAGCGTTCATTGAGAATTTCAGTTAACAGCAGCGAGAGAGAAAGGCTTGGAGCTAAAGAAGACTATGGATGGGATGCAACTGTTAACAACCAAACCCGGACAATCATACTTCAAATGAATGAGATAGATTATCCTTCGTGGGGAGACCCCAATAACCCCGATATTGTCAATGAAGTGATTTCGACGGCCAATGCCTTAGCGTTCTCCCCGGGTGCTCAGTTTGATGCAGCCGGCGAACTTTCCCGAAATCCTGATATAGGGTATCTTCAGGTTGATAATATTCGCTTTGTTAAATAGAGTTCAGTGATAATGCAGGTGAACAGAGAGAAACTACTGTCTCGGTCTGTTTCCTGCATTTATCTGTGATGGTACTGTATACTACCTCTTTAAGTTTGAAGCGCCAGCTTTTTACCCTAATCTCCGACAACCTGCACGTACACTTTTCTGTTTCTGGGTCTGTTATCATGGTCTATCACCACAATCTGCTGCCAGGTTCCCAGTGTCATCTCTCCATCAACGAGTGGTACCGAAATGCCGGGTCCCATAAGGGTGGCTCTCATATGAGAAAACCCATTATCGTCTCCCCAGGTCTGAGAGTGATGAGAATGCATTGAGCTTGATGCAAGGAACTCAAGCCGTTCCTTAATATCCTGAACAAGTGCAGGTTCATATTCCATAGTTGAAACCGAAGCAGTGGAGCCTACGGCAAATACAGCTACAATACCATTTTTTATTCCGGAATCCTCTACGACCTGCTCTACTTCACTACTAAGATCATGAATATCAGAAAAACCCTTGGAATTAAATTCAATGGACTTGCCATATACCATTTGCAGACCTCCTGATACTGTATATTAAATGCTTGTGAGGGATTATTTATGAGAGAGATGCTTTTACACTAGTATAATAAAAAAAAGGAAAGCAGTTGTGAAACTACCTCCCTACTTAAAACTACAGATCCATTACTTTTAGGATGCCGCTTCCTTAATGAGCTGCAGAGCAATCTCATTTCTCTGAATCTGGTTTGTACCTTCATAGATTTGAGTGATTTTTGCATCACGCATTCTCTTTTCCATCGGGTACTCTTTCATATATCCGTAACCACCCATAACCTGAAGAGCATCAACCGTTACCTTCATAGCTACATCAGAGCAGTAAAGCTTTGACATTGCCGAGTCTTTGGCGAATTTCTTTTCACCGGCATCAATTGTGCGTGCGGTAGCATAGAGAAGAGCACGTGCAGCCTCGACTTCAGTAGCCATATCAGCAAGCATATGCTGAATTGCCTGAAACGATGAGATAGCTTCACCAAACTGTACGCGCTCCCTTGAGTATTTCACCGCATCATCAAGTGCACCTGCTGCAATACCCAGTGCCTGTGACCCTACACCGGGCCTTGAATAGTTAAGTGTATTGATTGCCACGATAGAACCCATACCTTCACGTCCAAGAATAGCACTTTTAGGAATGCGGCAATCCTGAAAGACAAGCTCTGTTGTGCTTGATGCTCTGATACCCATTTTATCTTCATGCTTACCAAAAGTGAAACCAGGTGTTCCTTTTTCCACTATGAAGCATGAAATACCACGTGCTCCTTTTTCAGGATTAGTTTTAGCAAAAACGGTATACACCTGAGCATTTTCGCCATTAGTAATCCACTGTTTTGTACCATTTAGTACGTAATGATCACCATCAAGCACCGCAGTGGTACGCATTCCCAGAGCATCACTACCAGCATTGGCTTCAGTAAGACCGAAAGCTGCTATAGACTTACCCGCTGCAATATCGGGAAGATACTTTTGTTTCTGCTCTTCGCTTGCATGAAGAAGAATGGGAAAAGTACCAAGAGCAGTTGCTGCCATTGCCAAAGAAATTCCCCCATCTATCTTTGAGAGCTCTTCAACCGCAAGACAGAGTTCAAAAACACCTCCACCGAAACCACCATACTGCTCCGGAATATAAAGGCCGCACATATCAGCTTCTGAAAGCGCCTCTACTACATCCCAGGGGAAAATACCTTCGTGGTCGTACTTTTCCCTGACCGGTAATATCTTTTTAAGAGCAATTTCCCTTGCGGTTTCAACAATCATGTTCTGCTCTTCACTAAGAAAGTAATTCATTCTTTCCATCTCCTTTGATACGGGAATTTATCAGGTCTTTGTTATAATTTACAATTGCAGATTGTGCTGCGTTCTGCTGAGCAACTTTTTTATTGGTCCCTTGTCCCTCGCCCATTGGAACACCTGCAATATCAATACGTACTTTGAACTGCTTTGCATGATCTGGTCCGGTTGCATCGATGGTGACATAACGGGGTATGCCAAAGCCGTCTCTTTGAGCCAACTCAAGGATTCTGCTTTTGTAGTTTATGTTACTCTCATCTTTAAGAAAATCATTTATTCGGTTAAACAAATGCCTGGTTAGAAAACTTCTTGAAGCATCTAATCCATTATCAAGATAAATGGCTCCAAGCAGTGCTTCAAATGCATTGGAGAGAATAGAAGCTCTGCTTCTGCCCCCGGATTTCTCCTCAGAAATACCTAGTATAAGATATGAACCCAAATTGATAGACAGGGCAACCTCACCCAGAATCTTTCTACTGACTACAAGGGATTTGATCTTGGATAATTGTCCTTCACTTTTTTCAGGGTGTGAAAGATACAAATGTTCTGTTATAAGACAGTTTAATACCGCATCCCCAAGAAATTCCAGCCGCTCGTTTGATAGTAACCCTTTTGTGTCATCGGGTGATATTGAGGATTTATGAGTCAGGGCCTGAGTTAAAAGGGTCTGGGTTCGAAACCTGTAGCCTATATGTTTTTGTAGCTTGTCAAGAGAACCAGTGCGATTGGTTCTCTTGACACGTAGCCTTCTGAAGAGATCAGTTATTGGCCTCAGAGGAGTCATATCTACCGATAAGTAGTGATGCGTTATGGCCTCCGAAACCAAAGGAGTTACTCATTGCGTATGTTATTTCCTTTTTGGCAGCCGTATTAGGAGTATAGTTGAGGTCACACTCGGGATCAGGGTCCTCATAGTTTATGGTTGGAGGAACAACACCATCCCGGATTGCAAGCACAGAAGCAATAAACTCTATTCCACCGGAAGCACCTAAAAGGTGTCCTGTCATCGATTTAGTGGAACTGATATTAAGTTTTGAAGCATGTTCACCAAACACCTTTTTAATCGCGATAGACTCGTATTTATCGTTTAAAGGTGTGGATGTACCATGAGCGTTAATATAGTCGACCTTTGATGGTTCGACATTAGCACTTTTTAGGGCCATCTTTATTGCACTCTGAGCACCAACACCATCAGGTGCAGGGTGAGAGAGATGGTAAGCATCACCTGTAGCTCCATACCCTACAAGTTCTGCGTAAATTTTTGCACCCCTTGCCTTAGCATGTTCCAGACTTTCAAGAACAATAATTCCTGAACCCTCTCCCATCACAAATCCATCACGTTTTGAATCGAAAGGGCAACTTGCTTTCTGCGGTTCATCATTTCTGGTGGACATGGCTTTCATGGAGCAGAAACCGGCAAAAGATATAGGCGTGATACCAGCCTCACTTCCACCCGTTACCGCAACATCCATCATACCACTTTTTATTGCCATCCATGCGTCCCCAATGGAGTGTCCTGCAGAAGCACATGCACTTACAACCGCGTAATTAGGACCTTTTAACCCGTAGGCCATTGAAACACGGCCAGCCGGCATATCGGTTATCATCATGGGTACTAAAAATGGCGATACACGTCCGGGCCCCCGGGAAAGCATCTTAGCGTGCTCATTTTCAAGAGTACGCAGGCCTCCGATTCCAGATCCCACGATTACTCCTGCACGATCCCGATCAATAGCATCTAAGTCCAGACCAGAATCCTGCAGTGCCATCCTGGCTGCAGCCAGTGCAAGAAGGATTACTCTGTCTGTTCTTTTAACCTCTTTAAGATCAACATAGTGACTAAAATCAATCTCTTTAACCTCTCCAGCTATTCTGCATGTATACTTAGAGGCGTCAAAGAGAGTGACATCGCCTAAACCCGACTTTCCAGCACACAACGCACTCCAGAAAGTCTCAATGTTATTTCCCACCGGACTTGTGACTCCAAGCCCTGTAACAACTACTCTTTTGGACATGAAAGATATTCCTTGATGCAGGTCTAAAAACTAAAGGGTTCTTTTGCTCCCGAATACTATCCGGTGGCAAAAGACCCTGTGAGTTTCTATTAATAATTTAAACTTTACTCTGCAGGTATTCCATGGCATCTTTAACAGTGCGCATCTTCTCAGCATCGTCATCAGGTATATTGAGATCAAAGGCATCTTCAAAAGCCATGATCAGCTCTACCTGATCAAGAGAGTCTGCACCAAGATCATCAACAAAGGAAGCCTGTGGATTGATTTTTTCCTCACTTACCCCAAGCTTATCAGCAATGATCCCTTTAATTTTTGATTCCATCTCGCTCACAACCTACTCCTTTCAAAAGTGATTATGGTCTGAATTAATTATATAAAATGGTATATACCACGTTACATGACAAGTCCACCGTCGACCGTTAAAACCTGTCCGGTTATATAGTCGCTAAGAGAAGAACTGAGAAACAGAACAGAATCAGCGACATCCTTTGCCGAGCCAAGTTTCTGCATAGGTATCTGACTTGAAAGTTTTTCCTTATCTGCATCCGATAATTTATCAGTCATTGCTGTTTTGATGAATCCGGGAGCAATGGCATTCACATTAACTGATCTGGCAGCAAACTCTTTAGCCAGTGTTTTGGTTAGTCCGATCATGCCTGCTTTTGACGCAGAGTAGTTTGCCTGACCTGCATTGCCCATTAGACCAACAACCGATGCGATATTTACTATTTTCCCCGAGTGAGCCTTCATCATCGGTCTCACAGCTTCCTTACAGCAGAGAAACGCGCTCTTAAGATTAACGTTTAAAACAGCATCCCAGTCACTCTCCTTCATTCTTAATATGAGGGTGTCTCGGGTGATACCTGCATTATTTACCAGTATGTCGAGAGAAGAAAATTCTCCAACAACATCCTTAAACATGGCCTTAACGTCATCTTCTTTGGAAACATCTCCCGATACGGCAATTGCCCTTCTTCCAAGAGCCTCGACCTCTTTAGCTGTTTCTTTTGCACTTTCAAGGTCTATATCACTAATAGCTACATCACAGCCTGCCTGTGCCAGGCGTAACACAATCTCTTTACCGATACCTCGCCCAGAGCCGGTTACAAGAGCTTTTTTTGAGGAAAGATCAATCACGTTTGCGCTCCTTCATTTTAGCTTTGTGTTAGCAGGAAATATATGTTTTCAACAGTTCCACATGGTATAACATTTAAAGAAGGGGCACTTTTTGTCACGAGGCCCTTTAAAACATTGCCTGGCCCGGTTTCGGCACACAACTGAGGACCAATTTCCGAAAGCTTATTAACCGATTCAACCCATCTAACAGGAGATATAAGTTGTTTTACCATAAGTGATTTTAAAAGGTTTTCATCGGTTTCTGCCTCTGCGGTAACATTACTAATTACCGGGCATTTGGCTTTATTAAGGGTAAGTGGCTCAATTACCTCAGAGAACTCCTGTGCAGCATTCTCCATAAGCGGAGAATGGAATGCACCACTTACAGGTAAAGGCATGGCTCTTTTGGCACCTGCTTCTTTAAGCAAAGCACAAGCCTCTTTTACCGCTTCCGTCTCTCCTGATATCACGGTTTGAGCAGGAGCGTTTTCGTTTGCAGAAACAACTGTTCCGCTATTTACCTTGTTTATTACTTCAACGATTGTTTCTTTCTTCATTCCAATGACAGCTGCCATGCTACCAGGATTTTCCTTCCCGGCACGAGCCATAAGCTCTCCTCTTTTTGCAACTAACCTGATACCATCTTCAAAAGACAGTGCTCCGGATGCGTAAAGTGCGCTGTACTCTCCAAGAGAGTGTCCTGCGGCATACTGAGGTTCTACACCTTTTTCTTTAAGTATATCGGTTATACAGGCTTCTACAGCAAAAAGCGCTGGCTGGGTATTTTCTGTTGCAGTAAGTTTGTCCTGAGGACCATCAAAAATTATTGAGCTGAGTGATCTTTCAAGAATCTCATCTGCCTGCCTGAAGCGTTTCTTTGCACATTCATACTGATCAAAAAGATCCCTGCCCATTCCCACTTTCTGAGAACCCTGACCAGGAAAGAGAAAATTTACTTTCATATTGTATAACTCCCCAAAACATTGCTATGTAAGGAAAAACCTAAAAATATACCAGTGCACTCCCAACAGTAACCCCACCACCCAGACAGGTGAAAAGAACTTTGGCACCTTCTTTTATCAATCCATCATCCCAAGCCTCATTAAGAGCAATGGGTATAGAAGCTGAAGAGGTGTTTCCGTATTCATCTAAATTTACAATTATCTTTTCCATAGGAAAACCCAGTGAATCGGCCACCGCGCGGATAATTCTAATATTCGCCTGGTGGGGAATTAAAAGATCTATGTCGTTAATGCCGATTCCTGTTTGCTTTATAACTCTTGCAGACGTGTCGGACATGAGCCTTACTGCGTGTTTAAAAACTTCATTGCCTCTCATCTGCATAAAACGTTTATCGCCCCATGCAGGAAGTTTGAGAATATCACCCAAGTTACCGTCACTTTCGATATGAGAAGCCATAATGCCTTTGCTAAGATCATCTTTAGCCTGAAGAACAACAGCTCCGGCACCGTCGCCAAAAAGAATACAGGAGTTTCTGTCAGTCCAGTCAAGAGTTTTTGAAATAATCTCAGACCCAACCACAATCATTGTTTTAGCCTGCCCGCAGAGAATCATGTTATTGGCTACAGTCAAAGCGTACACAAACCCGGCACAAGCAGCACTGATATCAAAAGCAAAGCCCCCCTTGCACCCAAGAGCAGCTTGTATCCTGCATGCAGTCGAAGGGAAGAAATAATCGGGAGTGAATGTTGCACAAACAATACCGTCTACATCCTGAGGCTCGATATCAGCTTTCTTCAAAGCTTGTGATGCTGCTTGTGTTCCAAGATCCGCAGCTGAAATATCCTCGCCCTTAGGGATAATATGACGTTGTTTTATACCGGTTCTTACGGTAATCCATTCATCGGAAGTATCTAAAAAACTCTCTATATCTTTGTTGGTAAGCACTGCTTCGGGTACAGAGCTGCCAACAGAGAGTATCTGTACACGTTTACTGTTCACTAAACCTCGCTTTAAAAAACTAACGCCTTTCCTAAGCAGCTTCACTGCTCAGGGTTCGAATTGCAGTCATTACAGCGTTTCTGATGGCTCGGATAGAAGAGCCACCATGTGCCTTCATAACTATACCCTTAACACCCAAAAAGGGAACAGCTCCATAATTTTCAGGGTTCAGAGCTTCCATGGTTTTTGCCAGAAAATCTAAATACTCAGGGCTATCTTTCAGTACCGATGCCGTGAGTGTGTAAAAACTTTCGCAGGCTTTTAATAGTACGTTTCCGGTAAACCCATCACACACTACTACATCAGTTTCTCCTGAAAGAACCTTATCGCCTTCGATATATCCTTTAAAAGAACTAAACCGTTTCTGTAAAACTTTTGAAGCTTCCTTTACAGAACGTGGCCCTTTGACCGGCTCTTTACCTATATTAAGCAAAGAGATGGTCGGCTCTGGTACACCTGCAAGCTTTTTTACATAATTGTACCCCATCTGAGCAAAAGAAACCAGGTGTTCACTACGGCAATTTAAATTTGCTCCTACATCAAGTAAAAGCACTGGTTTCTGCTTTTGAGCAGTAGGTATAAGAGCTGCAAGCGCAGGTCTGTTTGTATCTTCAGAACGCCCCAGGATAAAAAGTGCGGCACCTATAAGCACACCCGTATCTCCAGCACTAACAGATGCCTGAACAACCTTTTCTTTTTGAAGACTGACACACCTTACAATAGAAGACTCTGCGTGAGTTTTCCAGGCTTTGGAGCGATTGTCTCCAGGACGGATAAGCTCAGGACAGTGCTCTATTGTAAACTCAGAGCTGTCAAAACTTGTACGCCCTTTTAGGTGCTCAAGCACACGGGCTATCTCATCTTTATCACCACAAAGGAAAGTGTCAAAAGGTGATGCGCTTATAGCACGGGCCTCAAGTACACCCTGAATCACAACTTCGGGACCAAAATCTCCACTTTGCGCATCAACAGCAATTTTGAGTTTGCTCATGTCTCGATCGCTTCATGCATGACACTGCCCGGTTTGTTTTTTTGTTTACCCAAAACCTATTCTTCTGGAGTACTTACTTCCATCCCGGCGTAATGTCCGCAATTACCACAGACTCTGTGAGCTACTTTAGGCTGCTTGCAGTGAGAGCACAACACCGGATTTACTGGTTTTATAGCCAGGTGACTGCGCCTTTTGTCTCTGCGTGCGCTGGTAACTCGCTTTTTTGGTACTGCCATGTATCCTCCTTGTAAACATTAATCTTGTTTCTTGTTTTTCAGTTTCAATAATGCTTCCCAGCGAGAATCAATGGGTTTTTCTCCCTTTTTTTCACCAAGAGCATCGTAATGTACACCAGGTAAGCTCATTTCTATACCCTTACAGCTTTTAGAACATAAAGGCATCATAGGAAGAGCTGTCATAATTTCATCATAAATCGCCGGGCTTAGATCAAGAAAATCAATACTACTATCAAAATAGAAATCTGCTTCTGAGTCGTCCTCTGCTACTCCCTGGTGACCAGGGTTTTCCTTAATTATAAGGTATGTAGAAGATGTTACCTTTTCATTGTATTGTTTCAGACACCTGGAACACTCAAGTTCAACGGATGCATTGAAACTGAGATTAAAAAAGAGTGTTGCGCCATTTCTATCGATACTGGCCCTGCACTCAACTGCCTGTTTCAGTGGCGGTAACAACTCAGAAACCGATGTAAGCATTGAGTTTTGCTGAAAATCCGAATGCCCCTGCGGTATAGTTCTTATATCTACATTCATGTTTTTTTCTCTCTTATTCGGCCTCTATAACTAGCCGAATATAAATATAGAAAGTTATAGAAAATAATACCTCAATATACCTTTTACAAGTACGCTTTTTAACAATTTAACTCTGAACCTGAAAGAAATCCAGGGGAAGGTCATTACCTATACGCCGAAGTGGTTGTATTTATTATAAATAAGACAGAACAGAGGAAATGGTTTTTGAACCACACATTTCACAACAAAAAATGAACCTTGATGCTAACCACTTTAGCTTTTAGAGTTCTCCCCGCTTTGTTTGTGCCAAAAATTTGCTCAAATCCCCCAAAAGAATGCCATTTATAATGGCTTTTCCAGTAAGTTGGAACTTTTTTTTCCTGAAGCCGTCGTATTTTACTATATTAGTGTCGTTTTCGATAACACCGAAACGGAGAGGTGCCCGAGTGGTTTAAGGGGCACGCCTGGAAAGCGTGTGTGCGGCTCCCGTACCCAGGGTTCAAATCCCTGCCTCTCCGCCATTTTGTTGTTGGAACACAACAGTCAGAGGACAAAAATGTGGTGTAATTTCAAAATATTATAGTCTGATAGCCGTAATACTGTTTAATTACAAGATTGAATATTTGGTTCGAAAAAGTTATAAAACATGTGAAAAGATTGGGGCCAGGCCCTGCGCAACCAAAGGCTGTGAACCCCGCCAGGCCCGGAAGGGAGCAACGGTAAGCGGATTCTCGGTGTGCCGCAGGTAAACTTGGCCCCTTTTTTCCTTACCCCGGTAGAAAACTATGGCTTATCTGGTATTTGCACGAAAATGGCGTCCTTTATCCTTCGAAGATGTTGTAGGTCAGGAGCATATCACCGAGACGTTAAAAAAAGCGATAGAAACTGACCGGGTAGCGCACGCCTACATATTTACCGGCACCAGGGGGGTGGGCAAAACCACTACAGCCCGTATTTTAGCCAGAGCACTTAACTGCGATAAAGGCCCTACTACTAACCCCTGCGGAGAGTGCAACAGCTGCAAAAACATATTGGGTGGATCAAGCTTTGATGTGCTTGAGATAGATGGTGCATCGAACAACAAAGTAGAAGATGTACGTGATCTTCGCGATAACATCGGTTACTCTTCGATGGGTGGAAAGTACAGAATCTTTGTAATCGATGAAGTGCACATGCTCTCAAATTCCGCCTTCAATGCTTTGCTTAAAACCTTAGAAGAACCGCCGGAAAAAGTAATTTTTATCTTTGCCACAACAGAGCCACATAAAATACCGGCCACCATTCATTCAAGGTGTCAGCGTTACGATTTTAGACGTATTGGTGCAGAGCAAATACTTGCCAGGCTTATACATATCTGCGATTCGGAAAAAATTCCCTATGAACGCAGCGCACTGATGCTTGTGGCACGCAAGGCTGAAGGAAGCATGCGAGACTCCATGAGTCTTCTCGACCAGGTATATTCATTTTGCAAAGAAGCTATTACAGAAAAAGAGGTGCGTTCTGTTCTGGGGCTGGTAGGAACAGAGGTTTACCGCGAGGTAATGAATAACATAAAGGAGAAAAATCCTGTGCCTGCGCTTAAGGCTGTTCAGGATGTTCTTTATAATGGCTTTGACCTTCATGAGTTCATAACCGGCTTTCAGGATCATATAAGAAATCTTCTCTTTGCCCGCATCTCAGGAGCACTGGAGAGCCGGGGCATTGAGCTTGAAAACGATATTATTGAACAGCTAAGGGCTGAATCTCAGAATTTTGCAGAAACTGATTTGCTGCGAATGGCTGAAATACTGAAAAAAACGGAATCTGAACTTAAGTGGAGCGCCTTTCCCAGATTTCTGGTTGAAGTAATGATGCTTAAACTTGTGTACCTGGATAGTACATTAAATATCGAGCAACTCCTACAACTCGCCTCAGGCGGCGGCTCATCTCCGGGTGATGCTGTAGAAAATACCGCCTCGATTCTTTCAGCCGAAACTGAAGCAAAAAAAAAAAAGGAACTGAAGAATGAGCAACCCTCTGAGGCCCTGATAACGCCTGTTGAGGAATCGTGTGACACCATTCCTTTAGTTTCATCACCCAAAATGCCCGTTGATCTTAATCAAAACTGGCCTCTGTTTTTAGACACCTTCATGAATGAACGACCCGAATTAGGGGCACATCTCTCCCACGGACAGCTTGTTAGTGTAAAAGAAGAAGTCGTTGAGTTGGAGTTTGGGTATAACTACAGATTTCAATATCAGAAACTCACCCAAAAGAATAACAAAGAAGAGATAAGCAAGTATATAAAAACCTTTACCGGCCAGCCCTTAGAGGTTCGCATTACTTTAGATACGAGCAAAAAAGACACGCAGGTGGATAAACCGCCAATGCAGTTTACCCCCTCCAGACCCGTTGTCAGTATAGATGATGATATAGAAAAAGAGCCTATTATACAGACCTTAATCGACATGTTAGATGGAGAAGTACTTTCCTAAAGGAGTTATGCAATGAAAAATATGAACAAATTATTAAAGCAGGCACAGAAAATGCAGTCTCAGATGATGAAAGCTCAGGAGGAGCTTCAACAAAAGGAAGTTGAGGGGACTGCTGGGGGTGGAATGGTAAAGGTTATGCTGAATGGCAAAAATGAACTTACCTCTATAAAGATTAACCCTGAAGTAGTTGACAGTGATGATGTGGAGATGCTTGAAGATCTTATCATTGCCGCACATCAAAATGCGCAGGAGAAGATTAAGGAGATCTCCGAATCTACTTATGGTTCTATCTCCGGTGGGCTTAATATTCCAGGAATGTAATAACTACTATGGTTGGTTCACTCGAAAAACTGGTGGAGGCGCTTAGTCGTCTTCCTACAATAGGGCAAAAGAGTGCCTGGCGCCTTGCGATTCATCTGCTTGAACGACCCGAGTCTGAAGCGCTGCACCTTGCACATACAATTGAAGAGGTCAGAAAGAGCATTAAGCGCTGTGAGGTTTGCTTCAATTACACCGAAAAAGAGATATGTGATCTATGCTCTTCACCTTCAAGGGACGGCTCTGTTATTTGTGTGGTAGAAAAGCCGGCCGACCTTTTTACCATTGAAAAGGCCGGAAGATACAAAGGGCTTTACCATGTACTGGGAGGAGTGCTTTCGCCACTGAACGGAGTAACCGCAGAGAAGCTCAATTTGGCACCTCTGAAAAAACGAATAGAGCAAAAAACACCCAAAGAGATAATTATCGCTCTTGGTGGAAGCAGTGACTCAGAAACCACTGCAATCTACCTGGCACGCTTTTTAAAATCACAAGACCTTCGGGTGACAAGGCTTGCCAGAGGTTTGCCTGTGGGTATGGAGCTTGAGTATGTTGATCAGATCACACTCGCTCAGGCTCTTAACGAAAGAACAGACCTTGATTACGGAGAAAATCGATGACCTTAAACCCAGTGTTCTGGATACGTAAACTTTTTGCGACCTGCCTTTTAACCGGTTATATTCCCTTTGCTCCCGGCTCCATTGGTGCCGCTATTACCGTTATTCTTCTCTACTTCTTTCAAGACACCTTTCATTTTTTCCTTGGACCCGAGCACTTCCTTCGCTATTGGGGTATAATCATTATTCTCATAGCAATCTGCTTCTTCTTAACTGCCAAGGCAAAAGAGGTTTTTGGAAAAGAAGATCCACCACAAGTTACTTTCGATGAATTCGTAGGACAGTTTATTACCTTTTTTATGGTACCATTGTCCATCAGGACTCTTGTGCTTGGGTTTGCCCTCTTTCGATTCTTCGACATAGTTAAACCGTTTCCTGTTCATGTAATGGAAGAGATGGAAGGAGGAGTAGGGGTGACAATGGATGATGTAGCTGCCGGAGTGTTAGCTAATATTACCCTTATCGCCATACTTGGTACTTTCAACTGGATTATGGGAATGTTGTAATCATGGACCCGATACATTTTTTCTCATCATTTATCAGAGGTCATCTTCAGGAAATCTGTTTTGGTATTACAGCAGTAACACTGATGCTTTCGGGAAGACCGGTGAATTCAGTCGTTAAAAAATTCACCCATAACCTTAACTGGTTTTTACGGTACTGTGTTTATATAGTATTGTGTACTGTTGGATATGGTTTTCTCTCTAAGGTTCTGTATAAAGGGCTTTGGCATTGGTTTGCCAATCTCAATAATACTTCCCTGGTCTTATGGGTAACTTCTATTTACCTGGTTTTAGCGTATCTGGCTAAAGCACAGAAAGAAATTTGACCTTATGAATACTGTAGAGGAACTTGCGGCTATTCTTAAAGAAAAAAAGTACCGCATCAGTACAGCTGAATCCTGTACCGGTGGACTCATTGGCGCTAGATTGACCGATTTTAAAGGTTCATCAGAATTTTTCACCGGAGGAATCATAGCCTACGATAACAGAGTAAAGGTAGATATACTTGGTGTGTCACCAGATGTCCTTAATCAGGTGGGCGCGGTTAGCTCAGAAGTCGTTGAGGCAATGGCAACCGGGGCATCCTCTGTTTTTAAAACCCACTGTGCTGTTTCTGTCTCAGGCATTGCAGGTCCCGGTGGTGGAAGTGAAGAAAAACCGGTAGGCCTTGTGTATATCGGATCTTTGGTAAATAGTGATATTAAAAGCCGCGAATTTCATTTTACCGGTACCAGAAAAGATATCAGATATTTGGCTGTGAATGCAGCTCTGGGCATGATAAGAGAGCATATTTTATCATTAGATTAAACCTTTGTTGTTCATAAGCAAACTGCACATTTTGATTTCGATTGCCCCTCTTTCCTTCCAATAATTTTTCAATATTTAACTTTTCTGTAAAAATGATTGTCCTTATCTCTGATCAGAACCTATTTTGCTAAAAAGTGATTTTTGCTTCACTTAGTTGCTGACAGGATAATTAAGTTAGATTCTGATAGTTGTCCCAGACTTGTTGTCCTTCTGAATAATTTATATTGGAATACACTTTTCTGAATATTCATCAGCATTCAGGAGAATCTGCATGTTTATGCCATACAGTACAGATGAACATGATGGTGAAATAGGTATCATCTCAGTTTCTATTATTACGATCTGTGTCATCGTATTCAGTATCATATACTTTAATGATGTTGAGATTAGAAGACAGATGAGAGATGTTAATCGTGAGTTGATTCAGATAACCTATAATCCCGATTCTAATCCATCAATAGTTCAGGAGATGTTTGGGTTAGAAGAGACAAAGGATAAACGGGACAGATTTGTTCATCAACGGGATTCCCTTAAAAGCGTTTTAACGGAATTAGGTGAAAAACAGCTACTTCCCAGATTTGCCTTTATTCCCGAAGAAAAAAGCCTTGCTCAAATTTTTCTCTCTATGTTTGCCCACGCAAGCTGGTTTCATCTCCTGGGAAATATGCTGTTTTTCTATGTGTGTGGTGTAGTCATGGAAAAATACTGGGGACATTTACGCTTTTTGATGGTGTATCTGTTATCTGGTGTTGGTGCGGTGCTGGTGTATTTGTTTCAGGGGATAACGTTTGCATCAACATCAGATTGGGCTTCAACACCTCTGGTAGGAGCCTCCGGGGCTATTGCAGGGACGATGGGTGCAATGATGGTAATTCATCCAAAAAGTAAAATAAAAATACTGTTTTTCTTTTTTGTTTTGTTTACTACTTTTCAGATCAGTCTCTTTATCTATTTGGGGTTTTGGATATTCACACAAGTTCTTTATACACTAATGGACCCAGATATGAGCTCAGGAGTGGCATTCTCTGCTCATGTGGGTGGTTTTTTAACCGGTGTACTCTTTGCCTACCTACTAAAGGGAGATGAGCTAAAGTTTGATCCGCAAAGCTCTTTCTCTCATGCCCCAAAGCCAAAAAGCAGAGTGGCAATGCTATCATCCCAAAGAGAGCAAATTAACAAATCAGGTCAGCAATCACCAGTGCAGACAAACTCATCCCTTCTCAGCGAAGGATGGCTTGCGTTAAAAGAGGACAGAAAAGAAGATGCTTCCGAGTGTATTCTCAGAGGCATTGAATTGATTATGCATAATGCCGAACAAAAAAAGCAGGAAGTTGCAGAGAATATTGATAAGCTTTTTGAATCAAAAGGTAAGCTTACTATAAATGGCACTCAGGTATATCAATGGGCCAAAAAGTTACAACTATTAAATATGCCTATGTCAGCTCTGCGCTGTTTTGATATAGCTGCTACCACTGCCTCCGGGCTGCATCTTAAAATAAATTCCCGGTATGCCGCTGCTCTTTTACGCAACAAAATGATGATAGAATATCAAAAGGCCGAGGAAGACCTTAGATGGATTATCGATAAAGCACCTGACTCTATTCCAGCCAGGGATGCTCAGGAGCTTATAGAGGAGCTATCTGCTTAACGACCGGGCTCATTGTACCAAAAGTATGCTTAACCCTGAAACAGTGTTCCAACAAGCCGGGGTAAACTACAAACTGGATTTCTTAGCATTGACCAGCATTACTATAAACTCCAGTCAACCTCCGCTACTCCCTGTGACTTTAGTATCTCATTTGCCCTGGAAAAATGGCGGCAGCCAAAAAAACCCCTGTTTGCAGAAAACGGTGACGGGTGAGGGGCGGTTAAAACATGGTGTTTGGAAGTATCGATAAGCTCCTCTTTAGCCCGGGCGTAATTACCCCATAACAAAAATACCAGACCTGTCCTTTTTTCCGATAGTAGCCCTATTACCCGATCGGTGAATATCTCCCACCCCTTTTTCTGGTGAGAACCGGCCTGATTCGCTCTGACTGTAAGAGTAGCATTTAATAACAGCACCCCCTGTTTGGCCCATTTTTCCAAATTGCCACCTTGGGGTATTGAAGCACCGGTGTCGCTGTGCAGCTCTTTAAAAATATTCACCAGTGATGGAGGTTTTCTTAACCCATCACTTACAGAAAAACACAGTCCGTTTGCCTGACCCGGGCCATGGTAGGGGTCCTGCCCTAAAATCACCACTTTAACCCTGCTAAAGGGAGTATGATCAAAAGCGGCAAACACCAGAGGCCTGGGGGGATAAATGGAATATTTTTCATCCTCCTGCATCAAAAATTGGTTTAGGGATTTAAAATAATCCGAGCCAAATTCTTCCCTAAGGTGCTCTTTCCAGCTGCTTTCGATTGAAAGGTCCTTTATTTGAGACATAATGATCTTTCGCTACGTTTGAAAACTAAAAAAAATAAATATGTAACCCAATGCGCAAAATACCTTTGATGCTTTTTATTACGGTTTGTGCTAAACCATTCGTACTACCAAAAGCGTGCTGCACTTATTATTTTGGAAGTCACCTTCTCTGAAATTCATCGAAAGTATGCAATGAAAACACAGCTCTATTTACCCAAAGATTATGCCCCCCTGCTGGATATTAAGCAAACAGAACATGCAATTACAGTCATTAAAGACACTTTTCAGATGTTTCTGTCGGCAGAACTGTTTCTAAGAAGAGTAACTGCGCCACTTTATGTGCTGAAAGGAACAGGTATCAATGATGACCTAAACGGTACTGAGCGCCCGGTTACATTCCCCATCAAAGCAATGCAGGACCGTGAAGTAGAAATTGTTCACAGTCTTGCAAAGTGGAAGAGGATGGCACTGGTGGATTATGAAATAGAACCTGGCTTTGGTGTATATACCGACATGAACGCTCTTCGTCCCGATGAAGATTTGGATAACACCCATTCGGTGTATGTGGATCAGTGGGATTGGGAAAAACACATCAATCCTGAAAACAGAAACCTCGACTATTTAAAATCTGTCGTGACAAGGCTCTATGAAGTAATAAAGAAAACCGAATTTGTGGTCTATGAAAAGTATCCCCGGATAACTCCACTGCTACCGGAGCATATCACCTTCATTCACGCAGAAGAGCTCTGTGAGATGTATCCAAAACTTAGCCCCAAAGAGCGGGAAGATGAAATTACCCGTCAATACGGAGCAGTATTTGTGATCGGAATCGGTGGTGTTATGCCCTGTGGTGAAAGGCATGATGGCCGTGCCCCCGACTATGATGACTGGAGCACACCTACTAAGAAGAACTTTAAGGGACTCAACGGTGATATCCTTCTATGGAATCCTGTTCTAAAAAAAGCCTTTGAAATTTCCTCCATGGGCATACGGGTTAATGCGGAGTCACTTATCACACAGCTGGAAGAGCATGATCAAACACAAAGAAAAGAGCTTCTGTTTCACAAACGACTGCTTGCCGGCGAACTTTGTGATTCAATAGGTGGTGGAATCGGTCAGTCCAGATTAACCATGTTTTTTCTAAGAAAAGCACATATTGGTGAGATTCAAGCCAGTGTGTGGCCTGAAGAGATGAGAAAACTCTGTAACGAACACAATATCATACTGCTGTGAGGGTACAAATGAGATTAATTGTGAAGAATGTATAGTAAACGAGTGAATCTGAACCGGTGTGGTACAGGATGATCAACCGGGTTTACGAGCTCTCCCGGAGTTCACAAAAGTATTTTGCCGCGTGTGAAAAATATAGGGAACCCGGTTTCCTGATGCAAAAAGATGGTTACCGTGGCGTAGTAGATGAGCAAATTCAGTGAAAGGAAAGTGGAGGAGGCAATAACGGTGCGAAGCATACTTAGGAGCGGTAAATTTCTTAACCTTGCCGGTGGCTTTATGATAGCTTTTTCAATCCTGGTAGCTTATGGGCACACTATCTTTATTCTTCCTTACATTGCCGATGTTGCTTCAGCCGGGGAGGAGATGCTTTTCCGGCCATTAGTTTTTCATATGAATGTCGCGGAGTGGTTCAGGGTGTGGTTTCTTTTTGTGGTTATCCTTGTTGCTGTTCCTGTGAAAATTTTCTCTAAAAGACTCCGCCATTACAAAAGCTATATTCCGCATATATGCATTACCTTTGGCGTTTTGTTAAACACCTATGTGGTCTCAATGATTTTTCTCTCTTTTATACAGTATATCATCTTAACAATGCCAGCTCATTCCGGATAAAAACTAAATGCTGTGTTCACGACAGTCAGACAGTCAGACAGTCATTACCATTATAATCCCCTCCAGTTAAACCATCTCCTTTGACCAATTTTGCTTGGGCATGCATATATTTCAGATTTACCTTACAAAACCTCTTCTAATCCAATTATGCGCTCCATTTGAAAATCACCAATAATTTTTCTGCTGAAACTTCAGACACTTCCTCATCCGTTACCGCGCCATCGGCAATCTTTTCTGTGGTAATTGATCCCTCTCCAACCTCACCTGTGGGAATCTCCGGCCTGCTTTTAATCTCGTTCTCCCTGTAACTATCCTATTCTTTTTTTAATTACTGCAAATACAGCGGCTTACATGCTTTCAGTAAGCACTGTTTGCGCATCATGCCCTTTGTTATGAGGAACACGCCTTGTGTTATAAGGAACACGCCCTGTGTTATAAGGAACACGCCCTGTGCAGTGAGGAACACGCCCTGTGCAGTGAGGAACACGCCCTGTGCAGTGAGGAACACCCCCCGTGCAGTGAGGAACACCCCCTGTGCAGTGAGGAACACCCCCTGTGCAGTGAGGAACACCCCCTGTGCAGTGAGGAACACCCCCTGTGCAGTGAGGAACACCCCCTGTGCAGTGAGGAACATGCCCCGTGCAGTGAGGAACACCCCCCGTGCAGTGAGGAACATGCCCCGTGCAGTGAGGAACACCCCCCGTGCAGTGAGGAACATGCCCCGTGCAGGGGTGTTCGACCCCTGTTCCTCACTGTTTCACTCCTGTTCCTCACTGTTTTACTCCTGTTCCTCACTGTTTTACCCGTGTTCCTCACTGTTTTACCCGTGTTCCTCACTGTTTAACCCATGTTCCTCACTGTTTGGCCTGTGTTCCTCACTGTTTGGCCTGTGTTCCTCACTGTTTGGCCTGTGTTCCTCACTGTTTGGCCTGTGTTCCTCACTGTTTGGCCTGTGTTCCTCACTGTTTGGCCTGTGTTCCTCACTTTTTGGTCTCTGTTTTACACTGTTTGACCTGTGTTTTACACTGTTTAACCTTCGTTTCACACTGTTTGACCTGTGTTTTACACTGTTTGGCCTTCGTTTCACACTGTTTGGCCTCTGTTTCACACTGTTTGAACCAGCCCCCGGTACGGTCTGCAATAAACAGTGTAAGCTATAAACGATGTAAAATCATGGTATTAAAATGTGCCTGAAAGATTTCCTAACCGGATAATCCTAGTATTCGGATGATAGCTGAAAAGATGTTGAAGCAGTTTTAACTGTGCTGTCGTGGTATTTCTATGGTCGGTAAAAACATGTTACCGAAAAGAGGCATAAGCAGTTACATTAATGCTAATTACAAGATTTTTGAGCAAAATATTTACACTTTCTGGACCTTTACCTATATTAATACACTAAATTGGCGTGCTAAGAATAGAGATCGAATCCCCTTGGCACAGGGGGCAGTTGTAGAGCAGCTCTGTTTAACAACGTAAGTACACAGGTGCGAACGGAAGTGAGCCCCACGAGAAAAAGTTAGGGACATCGATCCGCCCCGATCACCGGCTCGTGAGTGTTTTCGCCGGTCTTTTTTTCCGGGCCATCGAGTCCGCGAGTTTGGCCCCTCCCCGGCTAAATCACGAACAGAAGAGCCGGTGCGGGGCTCCCAGGGCGTTCTTTGCCTACTTTCTTTGGCCCTGGAAAGAAAGTAGGTCGCCGAAGGCAGTCAAAGGATGAAGTAAATCTAAAATTGAAAAAAGAACGTAACCCGGGAACGTTATAGTCGATAGTTCGGCGTAAAGCTCCGTCCTGGCGCTTAAAGATAATACAACTTGAGATACTTGCAAAACCAAATAACAATTGTTTGATTTGAAAAGAATAGCGAAAAAATTAACAGAAGAAATTTGATCATAATTTCATAGGTGAAGATGTACAAGATAAACAAGTCTGAATATTTGCTAAGGCAAAGAAAGTACACAGGTGCGAACGGAAGTGAGCCCCACGAGAAAAAGTTAGAGACATCGATCCGCCCCGATCACCGGCTCGTGAGTGTTTTCGCCGGTCTTTTTCCCTGGGGCCATCGAGTCCGCGAGTTTGGCCCCTCCCCGGCGAAAACACGAACAGAGGAGCCGGTGCGGGGCTCTTAGGGCGTTCGTTAATGCAGTGTGCCCTATTGTCCAAAACACTATGCGGTAACCAAGGGTAAGTCAATGAGGTATTTTAGTAATTAGTTCTATATCTGCTTTATAAACCAAAACTCCTGATGAATGATGGACCGACATAGCGTCGCCGACTAAACTTTCCCAACCCTGGTACACCATCACCTCTGGCGAATTCTATTTTACCAGATTACCTCTCTTGAAAACTAAACCCATGGGACTACACACTATGAAGCTCTTTCAGGTAGATTCATTTACATCACAACCCTTTTCTGGTAATCCTGCAGGTGTATGTATTGCGGACAAAGAGATCAGCGAGCCCACAATGCAGAACATCGCAGCAGAAATAAACTGCTCAGAAACAGCCTTTTTAAAACGGGTGGATAACGGGTACTCTATCCGTTTTTTTACCCCTACTCAGGAAGTAGATCTCTGTGGCCATGCTACCCTTGCTTCATCCCACATTCTCTTTGAGCTGGGGTTGGAAAAGAGGGATGCCGGAATCCTTTTCCACGCAAATAACGATGACATTCCGGTTAACTGTAATGACGGATGGATCTCTATGGGATTTCCCAAAGATCATCTCATTGATGAAACGCTGCCGGTTCCCATCCAAAGTGCGCTCGGTTTTTCAGACGGGGTTGTGGCAGTAAAAAAGAGCATCAAAATGGACAGGTATCTGATTGAGGTGGATTCTCAGAAAAGGGTTTTGGAGGCAAATCCCGATTTACCGGCACTGAAATCATCACGTACCATCGTTAGTGTTACCAGCCGTTCCCGGGAAAACAAATATGATTTCGTATCCCGCTTTTTTGCCCCCCACGCGGGCATTCCTGAAGACCCGGTCACCGGCTCTGCACATACTTCTTTGGGAGAGTACTGGAGTGGTAAACTTAACAAGAACTCGCTGACTGGTTTTCAGCTTTCAAAGCGTGGCGGTGAAGTCAGGGTTGATGTTGAGGACAAGCATAACAAAATCATGGGTAAAGCAGTTACGCTGTTTAAAATAGAGCCGCTTTTTTAAAATCGGCTATAAAGGGTTACTATGAATCTCACCCCACAGCACAGAGAGTATATAGCGCGAATTAACCGCGCCATGGACCACATACAAAAGAATTTCCACAACCAGCTTCAGCTTAAGGAGATAGCGGCTGTAGCTAACTTTTCACCATTTCATTTTCACCGGTTATTTAAGGGGTTGGTTGGAGAAACGCTTACGAGCTATATTCAGCGTCTTCGGGTAGAGATGGCAGCATCTATGCTCCTGAATAGCCCCAACGCTTCCATTACAGCGATCGCCTTTGACTGTGGATTCTCCGGCTCCTCAGCGTTTGCCCGCCTCTTTAAAGATCATTTCGGTATGAGTGCGTCCAAATGGCGTGATGGGGGAGCAGTGGAATACTTATTGAATCGCAAGAATGGTAAAGCGAATAGCAATAACTGCAAAGACTATCCTGCACGGGAAGGGTATATTAACTGCAAAGAAGAGCCCCGGGACCTCTTCACTGAATCTACCCTTAGTGAGTTTGAAAGGAGGCAGGTTATGCCTGTACCAAAAAGTGTTGAAGTTAAAGAGATCTCTCCTATGACTGTAGCCTACGTTCGTCACATCGGCCCCTACAAAGGTGATTCTTCGCTTTTCCAGAGTATGTTTGAAAAACTAAGTTCCTGGGCCGGACCACGAGGGCTCTTCAAGCAGCCTGATCTTAAAGTTCTCTCTGTTTATCATGATGATCCCTCTGTTACGGATGAAAAAAATCTCAGGGTAAGTATGTGTATTACAGTTCCCGACACTACTGAAGTCGGTGGGGAGATTGGAAAAATGACCATTGATGGGGGCAAATATGCTGTGGCCCACTTTGAAATTACCGTTGATGAGTATGAGAAAGCCTGGGATTATGTATTTGGTGAGTGGATGCCAAAGAGTGGCTATCAACCTGGAAATGGTCCCTGTTATGAACTAATGCTTAACAACCCTGAAGAGCATCCGGAAGAGAAACACGTGATTAAAATCCATGTTCCTGTTAAGCCTTTGCAGTAAGCTTTTCTTGTTGCAAGTTTTGGGGAGCATATTGCTCCCCTTTTTTTAAATACACAAACATTTCTCATGGCACATTAGTTTAAAAAAGAGTAGTGTTTTTTGGGAGCTCTTTAACTCCCCCAAATGCTAATGAATGGGAAATAATCTTCTTTTTTTCTCCGACCTGCTATATGTGAAGAGTCGGAGTATAGTTAGTTTCTGTTCAGAAAATCCCTTTTTTCGTTTCTGCCTTCCCGGGAATGACGGATCGTCAGTATTTCATCTGTTCTAAACAGATACTAGTGAATTTCCGTAGTAACAAAATAACAAAAAAAATACCCTCTTAAAACTAACATCACTGGATTGTTCTTTGCTCGCTCTTTTATTGTGAACAATCACCGACTAACGTGGCAGAAGATCATATCAGATTGTAACAATACTTAAAGAGAACGTTTTGTATGAACAACAAAACTTCAACTCCTAAACAGCACAAATTTCCCTACTTTAACCCCAGCACCCAAATTGTTTACTCCTTTTATCAACAAGCCAGAGAAGATTTTAACGTGTACCGTAAGCTGGAAAGAAACCAATCTGAAGAGGAACAGAAGGTGCTTGATGCATGCAAGTCACGTTTAGATATGGTCGAGAGAGCCTTGGTATCGTGTAATCCGCTGGAAAACACAAACTTTGTCTGGAGAACACTGCACCGGGTAAAGGAGGATTTTTTACTGCTGATGCCCGATGAGGAACTCCGGTCAGAGAGTTTAAAGATACGTACCGATCTGGAAAAATCATCATTACCAAAGAGCGTAATAAATGCATGGGTAAAAAAATTGGATGATCTGATTGAGAAGCCCGGTTCACCTGATTCAAAAGCATCATTATCAATGAGGCTATTAAATGCGTCCAAAAGAACATTGGATGATCTGATTAATGATCTAATAAGTGCAAATCAATCTCACAATCAGCAACACACTATTGAAAGATATGTATGCAGAGGGGCCTTGCGGGAGCTCAATGATTTTACCGATGAAAATTTCTGGGACATCTGGGTAAAAAAGTGGATGCAATTTGTTTATTCTGTGCTACTGGTGTTTTTGACCTATGTTTTATGGCGGATGGGAACAGTATCCACTTTGATATGTAAGGCATCCGGTGTGGAACCAGCAATTGTGCCGGTTTTGTTATTGGGTGCCATGGGTGGAATCACTAGCGGAATCCTCAGCTCGTCTCAGGAGCTTTTCTCCAAAGGCTCTTTCTGGATTCCCACAATCTACCATTCACTTTCACGCTCTTTGGTCGGAGGTATCACTGCCCTGGTTATCTTCTGGTTAATTATCGGTAACTTTCTGATATCGATCAGTCCACGGGTAATTATCTGCTGCAATGATCAGGTTGGAATCAGTAACCCCCAACCTGACAGAACCACCGCATTGATTTCAATCAATACACCTGATCAGTCTGCATCCAGAATAGTGTTACTCCTCCTGCTATTCCTTGGTGGCTTTGCGGGAGACAAGTTATTAAAAAGCGTCTGTGACAAAGTGCTCGGAAACCTGTACCAGAAAGCAGAAAAAACCAAACAGAAAAACCCGGAGACCGTTGAACCAAATGGTGACGATCCAGTCTAAACCGTTTAGCAGTCATTGCGGTTTAAAACCGGAAATGAAGGGGATTTATCCTCCTGAAATGTTTATCATGTTGTAATCGTTATATAAACCACTGAAGGGTATACTTATTGCAATCAAGTTGATGAATCCACACCTTTTTTCATCAACCTTTCCATGGAAACGTCAAAACAATCACTGTCTCTTTCCTAAAAACAGAATTGTTTTTTAAATATAGGAGGAGTCGCAATGTCACAAAAGGAATCAAGCTCGCCAGGAACAAATATGAATATCTATACTCCAACCCCCGAAGCGAAGGCTTTGGAGTGGGACGCACTTTGCCCCAGTACTAAGAAGGCTCTGGAAAAGATAATCCATTGGTTAAACGCGGCTTCTGATGCAAACCAGGGATTAAATAATAAGGACCAAAAAGGGGCATCTAAATACGAAGCGCCCTCCACCAGTATTCTTGTAGCAGGGGATCGGGGATCGGGAAAAACCACAGTCCTGTTATCCGCTGCATATATGTACAGTTCAGCAACGAAAAAAAGAAATTGTTTTCTGGACACACTGTGCTATAAAAATGGCTTAAATTACCCGATCAGAAAACCATTGGAAAACTCCTATGAAAAAGTAACATGGCTCAACACACTTGATCTGGAGCCGCTGCAACCGGACAGTAATCTTCTGGCTGCAATGCTTGTGCGAATCCGTGAAGTAGTTCAAGGGCTGGATTACGATGATAGTGATGGGTGTGCTGAGACCAGGAAACGTCGCCCCTCAATCCTTGAGGGTGATCTGGGAACGGAAGCGAGTTTAAACCAGCTTATTACTGAAGCGACCTACATGTGGGAAGGTGCTCACGATGGGAAGTCCCGATCGGAAAAAGCATCAGAGCAGATAAAGGCCGCAGAGATCTATGCAAATTTCCAGCACAAATTTAAAAAAACCATGGAGAACACTATCTGCTTGATGAAAGAGAGGAGAAAGCAGGCCGAATTGTTTGTGTTTCCCATCGACAATGTCGACAGAAGTATCGAACATATATCCAACATTTCCAAGTTGATCCGTCTGGCTGCAAGTCACCGCATTTGGTTTATTCTGGCTGCTGTGCGTCCCGATTATCAGCTCTTTCTGGAGCGCTCCTTTCAAAATGAGCTCTTAAAGGGATCGATGGGGGGTAATGCATCAAACTGGGATCAGACCCAGGCGATAGCACGAAGGCAGGCTGCGACTTCCATGAGGCGCTCACTGCCTGAAAAGTACCAGATTCTTATTAAGCCCCTTGAACCTGAGTACTGCTGGAATTTTTCTGATGGCAGGGAGTTACAGCAGCCTCCAGAAAATCAGACGGTGACCAGGGAGTTACTCAGAAAAACCTTCTGTGAAAATAAAGAAGAATCAAAGTTGCTTGAGGAACTTTGTGAGAAGGTGGGTATGAAGAATAGAGGGAAGAGGCTCTGTGATCAACTCAGTGAAGTTGAACTTTGTTTAGATGCTAAAACTTGTTCAGATGATAAGCTGAGAAGTTTTAAGACGCTTGCTGATCTTTTCACTATCCCCAGATCACGAGTTGCAACACACCAATGCTTAAAAAAAATCGGGTTAAAGTTCAACAACGATAGGCAAATTTTGGTTGATGCGAAAGATGTAAAGCAAATAGACTGGATAAAACGTTGTTTTCAAGTAATTGGATATAAGCTGACATATGAGGTCTTTTGCAAAAGCGATAACAAAAAACCATCCGAAACGCATGAGTTTAAGCTGAACAAACAGGAGCCAATTTTTACCGGTGCGGGAAAAATGGCTCTTGGATTATCAATGCGTACACTTCTGGATCTCAAGGCAACTATATCTGTCAGTAAAACAGATGAAGAAAAAGAGGGCGAAAGTGCAGTTGAAGTAGCGGTGAAAATGCTTCGCAATGCCATTGATGAAAGCGACATTCCGTTTTGGGCAAGTGATCAGCTTCTCAGTCGAATCGTGCGTAAAAACTCAGATGGCAAATGGGTCCTGGATTTGTCCGATAATCCGATCGAAAAATTCGAACAGACACCACAATTCAATCAAATCTATATCCCGGAAAATATCAAAAAGTATAATTCCGATTGTAATGTGAAGGAGAAAAAAGCACAATATGATCCAGAGGTAAACTTTATTATTGAAGAGTCCCTTAAGTGTCAGCATTTTCCGGACCTTGTTCTCCAACTGCGTAATTTGGAAAAGGTGAAAGGGGAAAAGGACAGCATTCCTTTACCAACTGTTATTACGGGATGGTTCATGATCCTTCATGATATACTGAAGCTGCGCGATGAACAGCGGGTGATATCTGATAAAAACCTGCCTAACGAGGTTTTTCCGGCTGTGGTAAAGAAAATCCACAAACTGATCTTTAACAACTGTTTGGAACCTGTCAAATTAGTTTTCGGCTGGAAGCCTCCTGAATGGCGCACCTTCGTTGAACACTTCTTGTTCGCTGAACTGTGGACTACCATAATTCACAACCTTGAATCGTGTATAAAAAAGCAGAGAGAAGAGCAGATAGAAGAGCCGGAAGAATTAGAGAAAAAAAAGCTAGAAAGGCTGGAATCAGAACAGAAGGAAAAAAAACTGCCAGATGAACAATACAAAAAGCGCAGAGATAGTTTGATAAAAGAGCTGAAATTACCACAATCAGAAAAGCAGAAAGAAACCAAAAAGAAAATCGGCCGTATTCTTCGCCTGGCCTGGGTCGAATGTATCTGCATAGTATTTTCGAAAAAAACACCCACTCCCCTTGATACACTCGTCAGTCCCTATAAGTTCTGTAATTATGAATTAGATGAAATTGCCGATAAGGTAAAGGTGAAACTTAAAACGTTGGTCAACGATTTGGAGAATGAGTTGTTCGGGTATAGAAAAAATCCCCAATCGGACTGGCTTTTAAAGGAACTTCCTCTCTTTTTAGGACCTGAATACTCACATTTAGATAAAAAGGGTGAGGATTGTTGGTGTAAAAAGAGAATTTGGTCATGGTTAGAGGATGAATTCAGTAAATTAGAAGAAAACTGGAAAGAATATGAGACTGGGCTGAATGCTTTGCGGGAGGAAAAAGTCAGATCGGCAATTTCAGAGAGTTTAGGCCTTGGAGAGAATGATTGCTCTTCAAAGGATAAATCTTATGAAGAGAGAAAAGATGACGATCTGAAAATTAAAAACATCATGAAAGACTGGTTTAAAGCTACTAAGGAAGATGATAAATTCTGGAGTCAACGCAATTAGAAGGAGAGATAAGTGGCAAACCAAAGCACCCCTTACGGTGGCCTGACACCACAGCGCGTTCCGGAAGCCTATATACGCGCCGAAATTGCAAGTCTGCCACTGGCCAGTGAAGTGTCATTCCGCATGGCTATTACTGAGCTTAATCCCTTATTGGATAGAAAAAAAGGTAAAAAAACCAGTGCTTTGTGGAGAAAATGCGAAGTGCTTCTCTCTGAACACGCAAGCGGGTGGTCTCTTGACCGCCTCGTTGCAATCAGGGATTTCTTCTGGTTTGACTACGACCCGAACAATTTCAAAGTCGACCAGCCCAACCCACTCCATAACTACCTGCGCTGTCTTGCAAAACGGTATGTATGCAATCGTCCGGGAGTTTCTGAAGTCACCAATAACGAAAACTTCTTCGATGCAACATCACACTATCGGTGGCTCATATTTGCTCTTCCTGAAGACCTGCTTTTGATCTCTTCCAAAACCGAACCGCCTCCAACCTATGTGGATATCGACCCACCTCTGTTTATCAGGTGCATACATGATAAAGGGGTTTCCGAAATCCATCAACACATTGGCGCATCCATGGATTTCAAGACCTTGTGGATGTCTGCACTGGCAGCACTCGCCAGCCCTGATGTTAATCCCGGTTCAATAATCGATCCCGAAATGCCTTTTAAAAACAGTGATCTGTTCTTTCGATGGTTGCTGGCTGCAGCTATTGCCAGAAGCCTGTTGATGGAGTATCTGGTGTCAGGAAATAAAACCTATCCGCTGGCGGACTTTATCCGTGAATTGAGAGGGATCAGAGGACAACTTTGGCAAACGCTTCAGCAAGTAGTTTTGGCACTGCAGCATGGTGAGGATGAGTTACTTCCGGATGAAATCTTTCCGTTGCGCATGTTGTACCAGGAGGTGCACCCATATGGGTATGAGGCATGGAAAAAACCACCCGAAACTCTTGAAGAGGCGTGGAAGAAGTGTGATCCTATTGCCGCCAGATTATCCCTGAGCTCTCCAAACGAGGCAGAAGCACGGTTTGTTCGAAGGTGCCTGGCATTCATGGAAGATCCGGGCAGAAAACCGGATGAGCTGTTTATAACTCTTTTCTGGCAGGTGATACGGTTACGAAATCTTCTGTACCGTAGTGTAGTGCAGCGTCCAATGACTGCTGGATTGCAATGGTTTATCCGGTTCAGTGACCGCTTAAAACCATTCCGTAAGCCACTTAGAAAGATACGAACAGAGATTTCATACGAAGTAGCATGCGGCATAGCCAAAGGATCTGTTGTGGCGCTGGAGATCCGAAGTACTGCAAAGGATACACCCGAAGAGCTGGCTCAAGATTTATGCGAGCTTACGGAATCCTGGGAACATGTTGTTCAAAAGTACTCCTCCCTGAGCAGTCGAAACCTTGAATTCGGAGTGTTGCTGCTCTTTGCTAAAGCCCGTGACCAGGAAAAACGGTGGGGGCATGGAGATCCCCCGGCCTATGGCAGCGAAACGCACTCAGAACCATTGCCAAGTTTTACCAAAGAGGTTCAACTCGGTAGGCGCTATGAACTCTTTTTCGCAGATCTGAAAAAAAAGGTGATGGCTGCAAAGGATTTGATCTGGGAAAAACCAACCATTCTTTGGCTTTTAAGGGGTATCGATGTGGCTGCGGATGAACTAAGCATACCAACCTGGGTGTTGGTTCCCCTCTTTAACTTTCTCGAGAGGGAATCGGCCTTTGCTGCAGCATCGGTACATGATCCCATAAAGCCCAAATCATTGCGAATTACCGCACATGTGGGTGAAGATTTTCGCCATCTCATGGAGGGGATGAGGCGCATTTTCGAAACAGTTCATTACCTTCTTCGCCGTTCCGGCGGACGGATTGGTCATGCAACTGCGCTTGGCTACGACCCCCGGCAGTGGGCTGAACAGACTGGTTCAGTGATGATGCCAAAAGAGGAGCGATTGTGGGATCTTGTGTTTGAATGGCGGCTCTATACTGCTTTTGAAACTCCTTATGAGCTTCGTATCGATGTGCCTCCTCAGAGAATCGGGTATCTTGAGAACCAAATACGTTCCTTGTCCAGGGATGTGTTTGGGGAGGAACAGATGCCCCATATCATGGCCCTTGTTCACCATACTCTTCACACTCTCTGGAGTGGCCCCGAAGTAAACGTTCATCAGCCTGAAGTGTGTCTGGAGTCCTTTGATCTTGCCCTTAAATCTCTCAATACCGAGTTTTACTATAAGAATAAAGACGCAAGTAAACTGATTGAACTATACCGCACAAATGAGTTGGTTTTCCGCCGTGGCCAGCAGCTTGAAAATGTGACCATTGACCATTCTGAAATCAGCGCCCTTTTCGCAGTTCAGGATGCACTCAGAAGGCTTGTGAGTATTCGTGGTATTGTCGCGGAGGTGAACCCATCGAGCAATTTGCTTATCGGGAATCTTATGGATCTTAGGAACCACCCCACGCTTCGTCTCTTCCCGCCTGAGCCACAGGAGGGGGCACCACCTCCGGTTCGTATTGCCATAGGCTCTGATGATCCGATCATTTTCAGCACTCACCTTATGCGGGAGTACTCCCTTCTCCACAATGCCGCCATAAGTGCCGGCTATAGCGAACACTCCGTTGGAGCATGGCTTGAGACGATACGCTGTACAAGTATGGATGCCCGTTTCACAACTGCCTGGCCCTGCTTTGGGGGTAAAAACATGGGTGACAGTCTTCTGGAGGAGCTTGGTGATTTTCTCCACCGCCCGAAGGATTACAGGAAGTTTAAGAATATGGGGAAAAGGAGGAGAGATGGATGCTGATTGTTTTACTGGTGGTATTAACGGTGGTTGGGTGGGGGCAGGTGTTTTGAATAACTGCAGATTATTTGGATAGAGAAAAGAAAAAGCTGTGTATACAAGCGAATTTTTATATTGGAATTGAATGAAAGCGGGGTAATTGCTTATGCCAGACAAAAAGATTTGTTCTTTGGTTGTTCCTATTCTGAGTATAAGTATTGTTGCCGGGGGATTTCTCTATCTTATAGTTTCTACAATCTGTTTTATGAGTCTACCTGTAACAAACATAACACGTGGGAAAGAATTAACTGCATTGGTGCTACCTGTTATTAGCGCCTGGGTGGGAGCTGTTATTGCGTACTATTTTTCCAAGGAAAACTATTCCAGCGCAACTAAACAGACAAAAGAACTTTTGTCTGTTAAAGACAGACTTCGCGCTTCGCTTGTCAAAGATTGCATGATTCCAAAAAAGGAAATCGACTTTTTGGATGCTTGCCTACCCAAAAGCACAGAGGAAAAAAAAGACTGGGAATCCGAAATCACCTTAAAAGACCTCCACGACAAATTTCAAGTATCACATAAAACCCGTATGCCTATTCTGAAAGATGGTTACGTTTGCTATGTGATCCGTAAGAGTATTCTATACGAGTTTCTTTTTAACAGCATAGATCAGATAAAGATTGTTAAAAAAAATTCTATAACATTCAACAATAACAAAATTGCCAATTGCGATGATGACAACATCGAAAATCTTGGAGCTAAAATCAAATGCTCGTTATTGTCACATCTTACACTACGAGATCTGATAAAAGATAAAAATTACAAGGATAAGGTCAAAGCGATGGTTTTTGTCTGTACGACTGATACATTGGAAGCTGTGCAGAAAAGAATGAGCAAAAAGAAAAAGCGCGTCCGGGATGCGTTTGTAACAGAGGACGGCGATCCTGAAAGTGAACTCTGGGGGTGGGTTACCAATGCCAACATAGCAAAGGTGGCTGGGCTGGAAGCTCCCGGGGATATCGATCTGGTGGAAAAGGCTTAATTTGGGGCGAGACACTATTCGACAACCATCAACAGACTTATGAGGGGACGGACCGCCACAGTCTCCTTACTATCAGTAGGTTAGATATTCCCATTAGCTCTAAAAAAACCACACACTTTAATGGAGAACTTACCCACAGATGAAAACATGGCCCATCACAGTTTTTTAAAACAGCAGTAATAACCCCGCAGCACATCAAACAGTTACACCTGGGGTACTTAATCGTTCTTTATTACAATGCCCATTCAAATGGAAAAATCACGCCTAACTAGTGTCATAAAAATCAGGATTCATCTATATTTAATAGATTACAACAGCTGCTCTTTTTACCCTCGCCTCATACCTGGCGTAAAAAGATCTATAGGCATGAAAAGATAGAATACTAAATTGAAAAGGGCTATTTTAATGAAAAAATATCAAACAGCACCAGTTTACTCCCCTTCATGGAAAAATTGTACTCTTTAATACAGAAGTTTGTCCAGGCAGAACCGTGGGAGTTGTTTGAGAGTGAAGATGTGTTTTTTGTTCAAAGCCCGGCTGATGGCATCATGTATCTGTGCTCGGTTATGGGAAATGGCGGAGAGGAGTTCGGCATAAATGCCTTCCGTGGGGCGCAGGGAATGCGCAATTTTGAAAAAATGCTGGACCATGACCCAGAGGGCCCGATGGATAGGAATCTCATGTTTGAACTCGATATGCTCGCAATCAATCTTTGTACACGTGATTATATGGATAAAAAAGACCTGAAGATAACAAAAAACCTAATGCTGACATTTCGGGGTGGAGAATGGCCACTTATACGCAGCTACAGGCCCCATTATTATCCATACTTTCTGACTGAAACCGAAATAGAAGCGCTATGTGATTGTCTGCAACAGATCCTTGAGCTCTATGAAGAAGGTGAGATGGCTGTCGAGCAGATCCGCACTCTTGCTCCGGGTGAGATGGTTGTGCGATGCAAAGAAGATTCATCATGGATATCCCGCATAGTTAACATCGGCTATGCCACAAAGGAAGATATTCCTGAAATTCATTTGGATGATAGTACTATTAAGCGCTTGCTCAGTTTGCCTGCAAGCGGATTAAATGAGATGATTGATCTCGTTCACTTGCCCGCAGTCATAGAGGACCCCGCACCTCCTCATTATGGACTTATGCTACTTGGGATCGATCCGCAGAATATTGCAAACGAATACGGGCTTTTTCAGCCTTTTCAGGACTACTTACAGGAGTCATGCGAAAAAATCGTTCAAGCATTCCTGGCGCGTGGTTCAAAACCCGGATTTATTTTACTGAGGGAAGATTCACCCCTCGCCGACTGTTTCGAAACTATAGCTAAACTAGTCGATATTAAATTCGAAAAGGTTGATGAGTTGCTGTTCATCTCTGAGTTTTTAGATTCCATGGAAAGTACGATGTCATAACAAATGCTATTTCTTTTTTAGGGAACTACAACGGCGAATATAATTGCATTCGATAGGAATGATTTTTGGGGCGTTTCCAGAAGACTCTGGAGCGTTCCCATTTCACTTCGAGATCTAAAAGGGCTGTGTTCCAAAACGCTTACAACAAGTACATATCCGTAAAAATCCTTCCAACCTAAATTAAGTACACAGATGAGATTACCCACCTTTAATGATTACTTTTGAGTTGAAAAATTCTCCAAAGGAACTCCAAATACGTAGATATTATCCAGAAAAATTTCTATAGGAGCATCTATCTCATTATGATGATCACTGATTTCAAATTCCAACATTTTAACATACAAGGAATACACATCCCAGGGCTGATACTCTCCCCAGACATGAAATGTTGAAATGGAATTCAAATCAAGACTATGTCTCTGCCACTCTGAACCGGTCTCAACTACCCACCCATAGGCAAGCACCGAATCACTGAAAACTCCGGATGCCGTTTTAAGAGAAACCCTCAAGGTTCCTGACCCTCTCGCATCAAACTCGATCTTTTCAAAACCGCTAAAATCAACGTACTGTCTCATATTTGAAAGAAACAATCCGACACCCGCATAAGGATACTCAAAGCCGGATCTTAATGTGGTTGACAATTTCATACTGTTTGATACGTCATCAGGGACGACCGAGATTTCCATTGTTGTGTTCCCGCCAAAATCTCTTGAATCATAAAAACTGTACCATGTTGTTCCACCATTTACGGTTCCCAGTTGAGTCTGCTGTTCAGATAATTCAAAATCATCGACAAGGATCCCTCCTCTGTTAGTCTCAGTTTCGAGTATATAATTTGAACCGGCTGTAAGCTCTACAGTCCTTAAAAATGAATAAGAGGACAGTCCCGGTGAAGAGGACTCTTTGATAAAGAGCGGAAACAGGCCTTCAGGCACACGATCGATTTCAAAAGAGGACTGATCATCAACAGCCCCCCAGAGGTCTGTGCCGTACACATAAACCTTCTCAACCTGTTCACTTTCGATATTTCCTCTGAGAGAGGCATGTGCCTTTAATACTTTAAAGTATTCCCTGGCACTGTCGGCAAAGACTGTATCAGCCCCAAAAATCATGAGTTGCTCTTTGTCGGAAGAGATTATTACATTAAAACCGTGAGCAGGAATGTCGGTAACAAAAAAGTGCCCGTTTTGATCGGTTCTCGTTGAATCGATAACGACACTCTCTCCTCTTTTTATTTTTTCCAACCATTGGCTGTTATCAATAATTTTGACAACAGCATCTGATGCCACACTGCCATCAGAGTATTGTACCTGACATATAATACGGGCCTCACCTTCAAACCCTCCTCCACCAGAAACTGGACTGGTACAGAAACTTATTGTGCAAACCAACAAAACAGATAATAAACAGAACAGCCATTTAAACCGATACATCATCAATCCTCTTTGACATAGGAAAGGCATTAAACTGAAAATGGTACACACGGTCAGGGTCATTGTCGTTTTTAGCCAGCTCCAGAATTTTTCGCCTGAATGCCCTTAGTTCATCCCGGATCAGTTCGTAATTTTTTTCTGAAATAGAAACTGTGGCCCAGGAGATGGTCCGCTCTTCCCGTGGAACGTTGTGCAGAGCATCCCGTGCAAGGTCAAAGGTACTTTCAACATATTTACTAAGTGCCTCAGTAGGCATTTCAGTGCCGGTACTGATAAGGGGATCTGTTCGAGCGTATACTCCCCGTTCATCTCTTTTTATCATTTTAAGCTTCTCAAGTACCTGTACAGCTCTTTTAGCTTCTTCGGGAGTAACCGATGGCACAACTTTGCGGGCCAGATCTCTGTAATCGCCTTTGAACGGCTGAATCGCTATTATTTCCCGAATCGTACTGTAATACCATCGTTCGCAGAATTCATAGCTTTGGCTATCAATCACCCTGCATCTAAATTCTTTAAATGACACAAGTTTTTCGAGAAATTTACCTTTATCTTCATGCCCCTTCGCCTGACAATACAATACAAGAGTCTGAAAATACTCCCTCTCTCTTCGATTAAGACCCAGAAAAGAGATAAAACCCTCCATATAGCTCAGTGACAGCTTTACTTCTCCATTAAGAATGAGACAAAGATGCCCGGTAGACTTAAATCCGGTCTTCTGAGCCATGTATCTGAATGAGTAGATCGGATTATGTTTCTTTTTACTCGATAACCAGTCCCGAAGATACTTCCTGAAATCGGTATATTCGAATACGCAGGGAATATCTACAGGTCTTTTTGTATTCCTTTTTTCTGAAGCTAAACGTTTCTTTTCTTCCGGGGTCATCTTTTCCTCTTAAAATCACGATTTTTTCTTTGGTACCATTATATCCCACAAACACAACTTTTTAAAGGTGAATTCAGTGCAGGGTGCCGCGGAAATGAAATGCCAAGGTACGATAGATTGTCAACCCGATGACGGCTGACAATCATCATAGCCCTATTTAAATTCACCTGGTCCAAAAAGTAAGTCTGTTTGTAACAGTGCTGCCGTCCTGTGTAAAAGTGATCAGCAGTAAATGCCTCCCCCTTAGAGGTGATAGAGTCAGGCTGATTGCATTGCCTGCTCCACTGTTTGAGGCAACTAGCCTTCCACGCATATCAAAAGCATTGATAGTCCATGGGGAAGCACTTCGTGAAAAATATTCAACATTATTATTCACAACTTTCATTTTGGGTGTTGCTGAGTAATTTAATCTCTCTTTTGTTATATTTGATGAAGCTGCCTGGCGGAGTTCGACATTATCTATTGAAATAGTAGAGCCACCAGTACCCATATTGAACTCTAATCTCGAATCAGTGTCTGTTTCATTGCCCATGGTGAATGTATAGGTGTATCTCTGCATAGATGTGGAAAGTGTGATATCCTGGGAAAAATATTCCGTCCAGGGTGTACCATTGTATTTTAATGCCAGTAGCATGTCCCTCTCTTCGCCAGCCATTGCATCAAATGAGATGGTGTAGTCTTTGCCTTCCTCCAGAAAAATACCTCGCTGAGTCATTTGCACATGCCACACATCAGTTCCTCCATCGGCGATGGAAACCACAGCTTTACCAGTATCTGTGGAAAGTGATGCAGATGCACCATCTTCAGCGTGAACATACCATGACCAACCCTCGTTACCAGCCAAAAAATCGCCGTTTACCAGCATCGGGGCATCAGGATCAGGAATAAAAGTCGCAGTTACCGATATATTGTCGTCCATTGTCAGGGTGATAGAATCATTTGTGGACTCCATATCACCACTCCACCCCTGAAAAACATAACGGTCTGAAGGCAATGCTTTTAAACCTATCACTGTCCCGTGATCAACAAAAGTGGATGTTGGGTTCCTTAAAACAATGCCCTCTCCCTCCACTTTAACTTCAAGCCTTACTCCATCTCCGGAACAGGAGCCGTTTAGCATTGACAATGGCCTGACTGCTGTGTTCTGTATGCTGTTAGTATCACTCTCGACAACCACCTGTCCCCACATCCCATCATTGGGGGTATCACGCCAGTTACCGTATATTCCATCGGTGGTCATTCCCATCTCAGCACAATCCCCATTTGCTACCCATCCCCAGGACCATGCCAGATGACCGATATCAAGTCGACGGCATTCTGCCAACAGGTGGCGGTAATCAAAGTGGCGACTGCAGTTCACCCCCATAGGCGCAAACTCCCCGATATGCAGTGGCATGCCATCATCAGCAGCTTTCTGCAGCTCCCTTGTTACGCGCGCACTGGCTCCATCGTTGGGGTCTATCCACCACGTATGTACAGAAAACATAATATTTTTAAGCGGATCGTGATCGAGCAATTCCTGCCATGTATTATGAAGAACTGTGATATTCTGTCCCCATCCCGGAGCATCTATAATAAGGGGCACCCGGTAACCGGCATCACGCATCCTGGTTATAGCGGTTTTGTACGTACTAAGAAAATCTGCATTTGAGACATTGTGATTACCTGCCTCATTAGCGATGTTTATAAGCAGGTATTCCTCATGTTGATTCAGAGTGTTAACCACCTCAGGACGTACCCACCAGTCTACCATAGCGGGGACATCTTCAAGACGCCCGGTGGCATCGTGCAGTTCCGGCATGGGTATCATATTATGAGCAACGCAATTGCGAATGTTGGCATCCAGTGTTGAAACCGCGCCGCTTGTCGTCCATACGATACGAACAACATTTGCACCGGTTTTCTCGATTTCAGGATAAATACTGGCCCCATTCTCATTTCCCGACGCCCAAACAAACATCTCATTTACCCCGATAAGGATTACCTTTTCACCACACCTGTCATAGAGATGTCTTCCTACAACCCGAAAACCGGGCAGATCACGATCATCGGAAAATGATTGTGTTATAAAAATAAAGAATAAAGCGAAACAGAACAGAAGCGTTCCCTTAAGGCTCGGCCTCATCATATCCTCCTGTGTTTTAAATATAAAATGCTATTTTTGTGTAATCTACAAAAACCACTCACTTATTGATATGATTTTAAGCCCTTTTGAGAAATTTCCGTCCTATATTTAGTACATAGAGCAGCTACATCCCGACTTTCAGATGCTCTCAAACTGAGGGCTGGCGATCCGCGAAGACGCGGCGGCTCTCCTGCGGGCTCGTCGTACCTCCTCGGCCAAAGCTACTGGTCGCAGAAGACTGCGCCGGCGTAGCTTTGTCAAAAGGGCTAACTAAAGTTACGCCCTTTTCCCTCCGTCCCGCCTATCGCGGTCCTACCGCGAGGTTTTTCTTAGCACTTTACCTGTCAGTATTTTATTATGCAGTTAAAGAGCAAAGACTATGAAGTTTCTGTGTTCAGGGTTTTCTCTTATGCATCAAGCAAATGATTCAGATTTCCAATCAGGTTATTTTTTTTCTGCAAAAAGCCAGGTTTTTTAAGACATGTAATGCACTAAAGGAAAGACCCATACAGAAATGCGCAACAATTTTCCCTTTGAGATCACTTTCTGATAACCACATGTTTAATGAGTGAAATTGGGGGATTGCGAAGTGCTTTGAAGGCACAGTAGAACTCGACGGAATTCATTCCGACATATTCATCGATACTGAAGAGTTATTACTAAGAACTGCGGTAGGTAACATTAAAGATTAAATGCTTAAGGGGCCAGTTAAGATCGGATATTATGATTTCAGACTGGTATGCGAACGGTACAAGGTTCCTTATAAAATAACTCTTTTAATCAGTGATATTTTCGATTCGATGCCCGAGGAGAAACCGGGATCAATTTAACACCATGTTTACCTATTACGAACTTATACTTGAAAATAATTCCGAAGGAGCTGATGAACTCAGGGAAAACCTTGGAGATAATTTCGAGGTGCTGTATAGTTTGTATAAAAATAATTTGTATGAAATAATTATTCTGGTAGATAATATCATTGTTAACCACGAATGAATTCGGGGGCAACATCCTCTTTGACGCGTTTTTTCGGGGGGCATCGTGGATTTTGCCGATAGAGTACTAAGAATATGAACTGTCGCACTGAGGGTTAGAAATCCAACAAAAACGACAGTAACTTCAATACTACTGCAAGAAAATTCCCTTCAACTTATGAGCTCCCTGTTGCTAATGTTCCTTGAATGGTAACAAAAGAGAGCATTTCTGGTGCCAATTGGGAAACAGACTATTTTTTCCATGCATCTGCACCCATTCTATCAAAATAAAACAACACCCAGATGAGGAATATTAGCTTATCCCCCATACAATCATATATTTTGCATGATACTTCAAAAACCAATCGATCTGCTCCGTATCCGTACCTGCCCTCGATTGCAATGCTTAGCTGAACACAAATTCAGTTTAAATTAATTTTCTTTAGACCAAGGAGTCTACTATTCGTTTTAATGAATTACCTCTGCACCCCTCCATTCTTCAGGCTGTTGCCCGTGAAGGCTACCAGACACCCACATCCATCCAGAGTCAGGCAATACCGGCCGTTGTAAAAGGAAAAGACCTTCTGGGTATTGCCCAGACCGGAACAGGTAAAACAGCCGCATTTGCGCTACCGATTCTTCATCGGCTGGCAGCAAACAAATTTGGCAGAAAGCCAGGCTCAACACGTGCACTTGTGCTTGTTCCTACACGCGAACTTGCAGTTCAGGTTGAAAAGAGTTTTATTTCCTACGGCGCGCATCTTAATCTGCGTTCAACCTGTATCTTTGGAGGTGTCAGCGGCGGAGCTCAGAAGAAGGCAATGGCCAGGGGTGTAGATATTCTGGTCGCGACACCAGGGCGCTTGTTGGATCTGCTCTCACAAGGCGCTCTTACACTTAAGAATCTTAGCGCTTTTGTTCTTGATGAAGCAGACCGCATGCTTGACATGGGCTTTATTCATGATATCCGCAAAATCGTTGCGCTGCTTCCTTCAAAGCGTCAAAACCTGTTCTTTTCTGCGACTATGCCACGGAATATCGCAGGACTTGCTTCCAATATTCTTAAAAATCCTCAACGCGTTGAAGTAACTCCGGCATCTACACCGGTTGAAATAATCGATCAGATCGTTTACAGTGCCGAGAGAAATGAAAAACAGAAACTCCTTACAAATCTTCTTGCTAACAAAGATATCACCCGTGCCATTGTTTTTACCCGTACCAAACACGGTGCGAATAAAGTGTGTGAAAATTTGCTCAGGGCGGGTATCTCCTCGGCTGCTATTCATGGAAACAAATCGCAGAATCAAAGACAGGAAGCGCTTGGAGCTTTTCAGAGAGGCTCAGTCAGAGTGCTTGTAGCTACCGATATCGCGGCAAGAGGTATCGATGTCTTTGAAGTAAGCCACGTTTTCAATTACGACATTCCGGAAGTAGCAGAGACCTATGTTCACCGAATCGGTAGAACCGCACGCGCCGGGGCATCGGGGTTTGCAATAAGCTTCTGTTCTCAAATGGAAAAGGGATATTTAGCTGCGATCGACCGTCTTATCCATCGCGCGATCCCTCGGGGTAATACAGGTAGTGTTCTAAAAAAAAGTGGTGTTGCCGCCAGTTCAAAAAGCTCTCCTTCGGGGGGCCTTGATAGAGAACGGAAAACTTGTCCACCTGCTCCTTTGAGATCTTTTTCGAACCAGCAGAAACCATATGGGAAGAAGAACTTTAAATCACCGTCCGGAAGATCTAACCGACCCTTTCGCAAACGTAGGGCTTTTCAAAAACAGGAAAACTGATTCTCGGCACAGTAGTTTACACAAGGTATCGATCCCGCGGACCGATCGATTCTTCCCGACAATTACCGTTTAATTTTTTGGGGTCCGCATTTTTTCTTTTTCCCCCTCGTGATCACCAGCCAGCAGTCTTACATTCAGCCACTCCGATCTTTTTGTATCAGTAGATACTGCGATATAGAAGTTCAGGTAGATCTAATATGAACGTGTTATCTGAATTTTTGAGCATCGCAAATCGCTGCTTTTTAAAATGATGCGCTGGTTCGACCTGTTTGATTACAGCTTATTCATACATAAACACTTAAAATCTTTACAAGGCCCCTCACTGAAGCCGATGATGATACTACAAACCAATCTACAAGTGAGACAGATCCAGAGAGCTCGATCTTTTCCGCCTTCAAAGATAAAAGACGCTCTGGACTTTATTGAAGTATCGCAGGGTGAAAATATGGTGCACGGGTTCTGGTTCTTGTAACTGAAGGCGACTATTTTGAATTTTACGATCCTTCTTTCAATCTATATTGAGAAGGATTCCAAGCGTCTTAAGGGTCTCCTCACAGAGAGCACAATCGACTTTAAAACCGATAACGGCAAATTTGAAAGACTCGACACAGAGATGGCGATGCGCCCACCGGCTTCACTCCACCGTCGTCATTATCGTTTTTGTCTTCGTACTCATTGGAATCTTCATCCCTCCAGTCCCTTCCATTCCGGGAATGACCATCTCTGCATCACCAGCCAAATCCTGTTCCAATGTAGTTTTTACAGGCCAAAAGGTGACAGGGTCCAGTACCATCTTACCATTCTGTTCCCCCTCCATGGAGAGCTTCATCTCTGCAGGTCCCAGGTTGATAGTCGGTATATCGTCGGACTTAGATACCCTGCTTTTAAAATCTAAAACAATTCTTTCCGCACTAATCTCCTCGAGCGAATAGTGCGTAACTACATCCATAGCTGCCATACCAAGGTTCAGAGATACGCTCTGGTCCCATTTCGAGCCAACAGCTACCGGTTCATCGGGAAATGCTCCCGAAACATGTTGAAACATTTCAACCAGTGCTTCTTCTGAAACGATCTGAGAGAGAAACTCCTCTATAACAGGGTACAATTCCAAAGCTTGATCCTTATACTCCTCCTGATCTAAAACCGCACCAATTACACCTTGCATAATTTCATCAACACCACTAATATCTACAATTTTCCACTTGGGAGTGAGGCGAAAGTAGAATTTTTTTCCTACTAATACCTCATTTATCATTTCTGAGGCTGCATCCTCTCCAAATTCGTTAAGGTAAGGCATACTAGTGGATTTGGTTTCTTCATGCAAAGAATCGTATTTCATTGAAATTAGATAGGTACCGTCATCAAATACAGAATCTACAGTCTGAGTCGCGATGGTAACCATTTCACTTTCTACGTCAAATGTTTGCCCCTCAATACTTTGTTCGATATTTGATGTGGACACAACTTTTACCTTATATGAGTCCCCTTTATTAAGGCGCAGAGAAATATCTATCTGATCAGCATTGGTTCTAAAAACAAGCAGTACTAACAGAGGAAGTGCAAAAACAGCCTTTTTCATATGATTTCCTTCTGATTTAAGAACAATTTTTCTAATTAATTCCATCTAATATAGATTGTCGTAAAGGAAAAAACAATCAAAGAACTCCCAAACTCTCATCTATTGAGCCAAAAGGGAATCGTTTGAAAAATCAGCATTTCACAACACAAATACATGATCCCGTGTAGGATTAATAAGGCAGGTCTAAAGGTCAGGCACTGGAATAGTAGCTATCTGTTTAGAAATCAAAGACATAGAAAAGCGAAGACAGAGAACGGTTCTATTCTCCATCTTCTGTATGGATAAGATTACAACCCTTTAGGCCAAATAAAACCAACTCTTCCACCGTCTTTTCGATATCACCGATCTGTTGAGTGCGTCTCCATTCTCGGAAGATACTAAAAATGAGCCCCTCGATGCATGAGGCGATTCGGTCTGTGGATAGGGGGGTATCAATTACCTTTGCTTTTCTCGCCCACTCTACTGAATCGGTTATGTATTTACGGATTTTTTTTCTTTCGTTAAAGAGTTCACATTTGATTGAATCAAGTTTTGAGCCAGGTTCCTGAACATTAAAAACAGAGGAAAACTGTAATTCATCAAGAGTAACTAAAAAACTGAAATTGGAATGAAACGTATCCAGAATCGTTTCGATATAGTGTTTTAGATTAGTGCTGAAACTGTTTTCATTTGAGATGGAACTTGATGGATCACTTACGAATCGTTCACGAACCTTTACATGCTCACGCAACGCCAGAGCGAAAAAGATATTTTCTTTATCACTGTAATAGTTATATAGTGCAGCTTTGGAGAAACCAGCTTCTTTGGCAATATCTTCAAGGCGGGTGGGATGAAAGCCCTTATCGGAGAAAACCGTCAGCGCTGCATCAAGTATAAGATTGTGTTTTATATCCCGAAGCATGGAAATGCGTTTCTTTCTGCGTTCCATACAGTACTTCCTTACTTTTCTATAGTTTAAACTGATCAGATGCTCTTAATTGTACCTATTATAATAAATATTCAGAGTTAGTGCAATGATGTGCTTAGCCAGTGACCTAATCATGCTTTGACAAAGAGAGTAAATGAAGAGTGTATCAGATACACTCTTCAATAATTTACGCTTCCTGTAACTTATCTTTCTTAGGGCTTGTCCAAACATAAAAAATGGGGATAAGAAAAAAGGTTAGAATTGTTGAGACAAAGATACCTCCAATTGCAGTGATTGCAAAAGGTGCCCTGAAACTACCGCCAGAGCCAATACCCAAAGCTATTGGAATCATAGAAACTATAATAGCAAGATTTGCCATAAGAATAGCTTTCATTTTCACCTTTGCGGCTGTGACAATTGCGTTTTGCGGAGTCGCAGAGCTTTTCTTATTCTCTGACTGAGCATAGTCTATAAGAATAATAGCATTATTTACCACGATTCCAATTAACATAATTACCGATATACTTGAAATTATTGACAGGGTATTGCCTGTTATAAACAGAAACCAAATGACCCCGATTAATCCCAGAGGAATAGTAAGAAAGATTACGATTCCCCGAAGCACCGATTCAAGTATAGCAATCAAGAGCATAAGCGTTAAGGCAACAGCAAGTACTGCCGCGAATGAAAGCTGCTCATTGGTTTCTTCTCTGAGATCTTCGTTTCCACCAAAATGATAGTAAGCACCAGCCGGAATATAAGCCCCACTTAAAAGCTCGTCAATCTCATTGATCTTGTGGCCCGGTGTTCCATCGGTGACATTGCAGGTAATGTCAATCATAAGCGATCGGTTTTTCCTGGTAAGAGCGGATATGGATCGCACCTCCTCCACCTTTGCCAACTCATTCAATTGAACCATACCTCTTGGTGTAGGCACCAGAAGCGAGGCTATATCCTCAGGCTTTTTTCTGTGCCGTTCATCTAACCGCACCCTGATAGGAAACTCTTCACCGTTCTCCCGGTAGATAGCTTCATCATTTCCGGTAATACTAAAACGTAACATACCCCCAATCATCTGAATCGTTGCCGATTGTGCAATGTTTGGAGACAATCCAAAGTGTTCCATTTTTTCCCTGTCGGGAGTAATCAGTATTTCCGGCTTTAGCCCTCTCCAGGAAGTATTAAAGTCGGTTAGCCCATCAATTTCATCGAGAAGTTTGAGTGTGTTTTCCTTAAAAGCAATAAGGGTGTCCAGATTAGTCGCGCTCAACTCTATAGTTATATCACCCGCGCTAATTCGCTCAGTACGACCCTCAAGTAAAATATGAGCATCAGGAATATGAGCAAAACGTGGACGCATCTGTGAAACGATATCGATGACAGAAACAGTACGCTGGTTTTCCGGAATTACCTCAACCTGAACAGTCGCGTACTGAACTCCCGATTGAGTAGCACTTCCCCCAATAACCGACGAAACCGCGATCAGATGGGGTGTTTCCTGAAGAATTTCTTCAACCTCCTCTACGACCTGTTCAGTTACATTCAAAGGGGTTCCCGGTGGCATTTCAATGTTTACCTGGAAAAATCCGTTGTCCATCGCGGGCATAAACTCTCTTCCAAGCCGTGGGCCAATTACAAAAACAGAAAAAAGAAGCAGGCCTACGGTTGCGCTTACCACCATTAATTTTCCACCACGTAGGTTAAACACCAGGGTAATGGCCTTTTCATACTGGTGCTCTAACCAATGCATAATTTTATCGAACAATCGGGTATTTGCATGCGTGCTCGAATTTTTGCTGTTTTGCTTAAGCAGGCGTGAAGCCATCAAAGGAACAAGAGTAAAGGATAGCAGTAGCGACGCGACTGAAGCAAAAACGATGGTCATCCCCAGGGTCTTGAACACACTTTCGGTGATACCCGTTGTTGATGCTATAGGGATAAAAACCGCCAGGTTGGTTAGTGTTGAGGCTAAAACCGCGGTCGCAATTTCATTGGTTCCAATCTCTGCGGCTTTTTTAATGGGCTCACCTGAGTCGCGATGGCGAACGATATTTTCTATAACTATTATCGCATTTGTTACAAGTATTCCTATCGATGCGGTAAGTGACATCATAGTAACTATATTAAGTGATATACCAAGTATATCAAGGCCGATCATCGAAACGATCAGCGAAAGGGGAATGGTTAATGCTGCGATAAAAGTCAGACGCAGATCTCCCAGAAAAAGCAGAAGAATAAGAGCGGTAAGAATAATTCCCAGCACAATATTGGCATAGGTATCCTGAATGGTATTTTCGATAAATGTTGACCGACTCTGAACCACATCCAAATAGATTCCCTGAGGTACCGTTTTTTCCAGGCGTGCGACGTTTTTACGTATCTCATCCACAGTTTGCACAATATTGGCATCACTGCTCTTATTGATAAGAATTTGCACACACTCCTGCCCATTAAAGCGGGCTTTATTGCGCACATCTTTATAACTATCCGTTACCTGCGCCAACTCTTCACCAAGGACAACATTATAGCTTGCCTGAGCAGAACCGAACTGTTTGTGTACAGGTATCTTCAGATTTCTGATTTGCTCCAGTGAAGTAAACTCCCCATCCATCTTCACCGAAAATTCCCGGGCATCACCGGTTACAAAACCACCCGGAATTGTTACATTCTGGCTCGAAAGAAAAGGAACAATCTGAAATACCGAAAGCCCATGAGCGGCTAATGCTTCCTCGTTTAAGTTTACATGAATCTCACGTTCCCTTCCCCCAATCACATCGACATTAGCGACACCCGGTACACGACTAAACTCCTCCACCAGTGTGTTATCAACATAGTGCCGAAGCTCAGCAGGGTCCATTTCTCCACGTACTGCCAGGGTAAAAACCGGTCTGTCATTAGGGTCATATTTTGCAATAATCGGATTATTAAGATCAGCCGGCAGGTCTCCAATTATCTGATCGATCCTGTCCTTTACTTCTATAGAAGCGATATCGGGATCGATATGATCTAAAAACTCCAGCAACATAAACCCACCGTTTTCCATACAATAGGCTGTGATATTATTTATCCCGGCTATTACACTGACCTGATCTTCTATGGGCCTTATAACGGAAGCTTCAACCTCTTCGGGACCTGCGCCCGGGTAGATGAGCTGTACAGTTATAAATGGAAGGTCCATATCAGGAAGACTGTCTAATGGCAGTTTATTCCACGAAACAACCCCAAACATAGTGAAGGCGAGTATCACCATTATCACTGCAAGAGGTCTTCGGATACTTATTCCCGGTAAGTTCATCTCTCCTCCATCAGGTATTTATAATATTTACTTTTTGATTATGGTTAATTTTTGATGTACCACGTACTACCACAGCCTCATCTTCAGAAAGTCCCGAAACGATTTCTATCATACCACCGGATGAGATACCCGGAACAACCGCTCGTTTCTCTGTGATTCCGTTTGTGACCGTATACACATACCACTCATCCCCATCTCTTCTAAGCGATTCCACTGGTATGCTAAGCACTTCGCTTCGCTCTTCGGTAACAGTGAAAACCTGTCTGTACATGCCCGGGCGAAGAATCCGCTTATCATTTGGAAAACGTACTGTAACCTTAAAACCATGAGTCAATGGATGAGCGCTCAAGGATGTACGCTCCACTGTACCCCACAATGTATCTGCTTCTGTGACAATATATGCCCGCTGTCCTTTTTGGTATCGATGGATAGCCCTGTCATGTACCCGCAAATCGATCAACACCTCAGAAAGGTCCGCAAGAAGAACAACCGGTGTCTTTACATCTGCTTTTGTTCCCTGGGATTCCAGGATCTCTACTACCGTTCCCGCAAAAGGGGCTCTTATGAATTGAGCAACGGTCGCCTGGCCCTTTCTATGACGTGCCTGCTCATATTGTGCCCGCACCTTCTCAACTTCGCCCTGAGAAACAGCCCCTTCTTCAAAAAGCTCCTCAATACGATTTAAGCTTTCGGATGCGTAAACGTATGCACTTTGTGCTACCGTAAGCGGTGCTCCTTCGTCAAATTCCATTGTTGCTACCAAACCTCCACGGGGCACCTGGCTTCCCACCGAAACAGGTATTCTATTTATCGTTCCCGGTGCGGCGGTCGATAAGTAAGTCTGACGAATCCCCTCTACTGTCCCACCTGCTTTTTCCACAGAAAAGAGATTTTTAACTTCCGGTGTACTAACCTTTACGGGAATCCCCTGTTTGGCCTGAATCTCTTCTATGGTAAGTGCTGCCTGCTCATGTTCCCTGGTGCATCCTACAAAGAGAGACGCAAAACAGACCGAAAAGATAGCTGCTTTTTTCACATTTAACTCCTTACTGGTTTAAAATCAATTGAGGGTTACCGATGAGCTTTTGTATGGTAGTATATGCGCTGGTTAACTGGTGGAGTGCATCGGTGTAGGCAAGTCGGCTCATATTATAGTTTTGCTGATTTTGATTTAATTCAAGCTGTGTTGTTTGACCAACAGTAAAAGCTCTTTCTGCTACCGAAAGACCGCGCCGCGCAAGTGTAAGCAGTTCATTGGTCGCTGCCAGATTCTCAAGCGCAAGCTGATACTCTTCAAATGCCGCCGATAGTTTCAGGGTTAAAAGATCTTCTGCTTCCTTAATCTGACTGGCAACCTGTAACTCCTCTTTAACAGCCTGGGTCATACGGTGTCTGCGTTGCCCGCCGTTCCATATTGGAACATTGATTCCGGTGAAAAATTTAACATCCCAGGAGTCACGTGAAAGATCCATGTCCCTGATCTCATCATGCTGACTGGTCTGTCCCAAAGACATTCCGGCGTAAACTGTCGGAAAGTAATCGGTTCGCGTGAGCGCTGTTTGTTTTTCCTGGATCTGTTTACCCTTTCTTAGCGTCTTTAGAATACTGTTGTTTTGAAGCATCTGCTCACGAGCCTGAGCAAACGTCATCGAAAGCGGGGGCCGTGAAAGTGTGTCCGAAAGAACAAGTGAATCGGGGTCCATTTCAAGGGATATGGTTGTAAGGAGTTTGTGGTTTGCAAGACGGCGGTTTTTTCTGGCTTCCTGAAGCTGATAGATCTCCTGTTGAAGCGTATATCTGCTGTTTAGGGTATCCAGTTGGTTGCCCTGTCCCACATCAAACCTACGAACAGCTATAGCGTGAGCCTCTTCTGCAAGTTCTAACGCTCCCTCTCTGATACGAACATTTTCTTCGGCTACAAGGGCCAAAAAGTAGGTATGACTAACCTGCTCGGCAAGGTCAAACTGGACCTGCTCACGTTGGTGTGAAATGAGTTGTCCGTACAGTCCCGCCAACTGTACCCCGGTGAAAATCTTTCCCTGAGCGAAGATGGGCTGAACCGCATTAACTTCCCATTTGAATGCCTGTTTGCGGGGACTAAGGTCAAGAGATGAAAAGAGCTGATCCATTGTACCGGCCAGGCGGGCAGAATTACCAAAGCCAGGCTCGGTGGGATCCATCATCTCAGAAACCGAGGGAAAAGGTCCAAAATCAAATGGACTGTAGGCACGGGGCTGGTAAAGATAGTTAAGATCGGCATTAATCTCCGGAAACCCTTTTGCCGTGTACTCTTTACGTAAGCTCTCCACTTTTAAACGCTCAAGCTCAACCTGCTCCAGCTTCTCCGAGTGCCTGAACGCATGCTCCATCATCTCCTCACGACTCATGGCAGCCACATTCAGCACACCCGTGAGAATCAGAATAATACTGAAACCACTCCTTTTTCTGGTCATTGTACCCCCTTTTGGACTAATCAGGTATTCTGTTTAGCTACCAATACGACTACAAAGCTTTTTTATTGACTCTGAAGTCACTTATGTGACCAAAATTCTATGGGGCGTTCGTGCGGTGCGTAGTTAATAGGAAAAAAAGTGGTGAGCACTGATCGATGGTACGTTGCTACGCAAGTCGATTGGTTGTTACTACAAGGGCGTAGCTATCTCAATTCCCTCCACCTCTTTTTGCGGCGGGTATCAATACATGGGGTTGCGGTTTTCGTGATCTTTTCGTGCCCTATTCTCCCCAATATCCAACAGGACATAATTCATGATCTCCTATTTTTTTCGTGTCCTCGTGGCCAACTCTCTCCAATAACCAACGGGACAAAATTCCTAACTCCTTCTTTTTCCTGCCCTTTCGTGTTTTTTCTGTTTTTTTTCGTGGCCTCTTCTCCCCTCTCCCTTTTTCCTACCCTTTCGTCCTTTTCGTGGCCAAATCTCTAAAAAAAACTCACACGCTTTAACCATAAAAAAAGAGCCCTGCCGAAGCAAAGCTCTTTTTCCACAAAAAATATCCTAAACCAACTATTCGTTTTAGTAAGAGATCACTCTATTGATCAGTCTCTTGTTTCCCTGATTAATCTCAACGATCAGCATCCCACTATAGTTTGCCGGAATAGTTAGGGTATTCGTTCCAGCTGTGGCGTCAAAGGAGCGAGAAAAGATGGTTCTACCCTGCAGGTTTTTCAGCGATACCTGTGCGGGCCCCGAACTCTGAGCAACCCAATTGGCACGTACAAACCCGTTGGACATTGCCGTGCGGAGAGTGCCCGGGCGAACCTGAGGACTACGGGTCTGAGCAGAAGTGGGTTCATAAATTGTTGTGGTGGCAGTTTTCCACTCATCATCATTTTCTACTTCGTCTGTTGGTATGGTGGTTACTGCTTCCACGTTACCACCGCCTCCTCCGGGAACGAGCATCTCAAAGTTATAAACGGTATCGGCGGTTCCATCCTTTCCATTAAACACAATCCAGTCCACATAGATCGTTCCGCGATACCCTTCGGAGTATGTCTGCAAAGCAAAAGAAGTTACATTATCAGCAACAGCCGGAACCAAAGCACCCTCCTCCTCTTCATCATCTGAGATAGGAACAGTGTAGTTCTCCCATTCATTAAAAGTTAAATCACCAAGAGATGCTTCTCTCCAGATCCACTCGTCATCTACTGGTGACATAGTAACCAGGTTCAGGGATAACCAGCCATAATTTGTGGTGCCTTCGGATACATAGTCTGTTTCACCATTTACATAAGCACGAACGGTGATTGATTCATAGGAGGTCATATCCTGCCTCAACACATCCAGTTCAACCTGCCCCCAGGTGAAGTCTTTTTCGGATACGAGGATCTTTAGTGCCTGTGACTCATCTGGTGGCTGGACCAGAGATGTATCACCTTCAAGCTTTTCCATTCCCCATCCTGAGCGGATCGCATTGAGCAAACCCAGGTCAAAAATCTCCCCGGTATGACGATCAAAAATTGTGAAGGTATTGTTTCCCTGGTACCCGGTGTCCCATGGAAATGGAATGATACCTCTTTGTTTTGCAGCAGCTACTACGTATTCATAATAGGTGCGTCTGGATTGAATATGTCTGCTCAGTACATCTCCGGTAAGGTGCATTCGTTTCATTGCGCCAAATTCACCCAGAATCACGGGGATATCGTTGTCCACAAACCGACTTTTCATAAGGTCAAATACAGAATCCACAAACGCCTCTTCTCCCCACGTAGAATTCCGCTCTGTATCGGTGGTGGAGTGGTTATCCTGGCCCCAGTAATAGAACACATTTCCCCAGTCCTGGTCCTCTGTCATGAGAGTGAACTGGTAGGGATAGAAATGAATTTCTGCCATGAGCCGATCTTCTATGTGATCGGTGGGCATGGTAGTCATTACCTCATAGGTTAGCTCGATATCGGTTCTTGGTCCCTGCACAATGAGCGTCCGCGAAGCGTTATTGCCGCCTGTGGAACGAACCGTATCAATGAAAGTCTGGTGATAGGAGTTAAGAACGTCCATGCGCTCCTGACCGAAGTACGTACCATATTGATCATTGATTGCGGGTTCATTGGTACTGGCAAAGAGCAGGCGTTCATCGTAGTCGCGAAAGACTGTGGCGATCTGTCCCCAGTAGTCGGCCTGTTTGCGGTTTACCTCATCCTGGTATTGCGGCCAGACGTTATGCTCCAGCCATCCCCCGTCCCAGTGAATATTGAGTACAACATACAGATCTATATCGATACAGTAATCCACCACCTCTTTAACGTGGGCCATCCAGTCGGGGTCGATCTCGAGGGTGTTTTGGTCCGCATAGATATCCCACGCTGCAGGGATACGAACCGTTCCGAACCCTGCGGCTTTCACCGAATCCATAAGCTGTTGTGTTGGCAGAGGATTTCCCCAATTTGTTGGTCCTCCAATGGCTTCCATGGTGTTTCCAAGGTTCCACCCCAGGCCCATTTCATCGGCGATTTCGTTGGCTGTGGGAAGAGACTGGGAATTGGCGATGTTCACGGTGAGAGCTACCAAAATTATCAGATAAATGGCTCTTAACCCCTTAAATGATCTCATGAAAAACTCCTTTAGATAGTTATAGTTTAGCATCGTATTAGCAGTGTTCATTTATACAGAGCTTTGAATAGTATTAAACGTCCTGTTAACTCAATATAAGGCAAAATGGTGGTAATGAGTGCTTTGGGGGAGGTTTTTGTTCCTATAACTATTGTCTTTTGTGGTCATGGATGTCTAAGGTATTTGTATTTTTGGGGTGGGTGTCCCGGCACTGACCAAAGGCCAAACAATTCTTTTTGCCTACCAATCATTGAATTTGAGATTTGGTTTAAAGGCGATATCACCATTATTAATGAGAATGAAAAAAAAGAGATTTTTATGGGGCTAAAGGCGATAGACTGGGTCACCCCCGGGCGTCAATGGTGAAAGCGTGAGGGGATCCCTTTGGGGGGACCCTTGGGCTATGATCGCGGGAAGAAGGGAGAACGGATTTTGGTTTTGATCTTTTTCATATATGCGCTGAAAGTGCGGGATATTCGTTGATTTCATTCGAGAAAGTAGAAGATGATAAATGTTAAATGCCCAATTTAAAGAGTATCACCCTTTCCGCTTTGCTTATCATCTGTCGTAATAATCTCGCTTATTAGTTGCTCTGAACTTAGATCGTTAATCCGGATGCTTACCTTACCAGCTCTTCTCATTAAAATTTTCGTGCCAGTTTGAACATAAATGTTTGGAAAAACCCAGGATGCTATCTCACGATTGAGCAGTCCTTTCAGTTGTTCGTTGTAGTCTTCATGTTCACTTTTGATGCGAAACATGGTTACCCGGCCATTTATATCGAGAATCATATCGATAGTAATATCCATTGTAGAATTGCGTATATGTTCCTTTACAATGTTATCTATATTTTCTACATAGATACTGTCTAATTGTCTCAGTAATTCATCTTTTACTATTTGAGGATGCTCATGGAAATTTTCCCACAGTGACTGATTCCATACAGTATCATGAAACGATACGGTGAAGGGCTCTGCAGGATTTTTATCCAAGTAGTAATCATGCGGTTCTGCAATAATTTCAAACATATGGAACTCTTTTATCGCATTTCTGGGATATTGCAGAGTAATCATTTTTAAGTTAACCGAGCACTTACCAAATCTATCAACATTAGAAAAGTGCCATTTTGACACAAGTTCTCCAAGTTCTGCCGCAAATAGTGAGTCTGCTTCATCTTCCAAAGCTATGCGATACGATATCACTGTGCCCGCGGTATCAAGCAACACATCCAGATGCACTTCCTTGTCGATGAATTCATGTTCTTTCAGTAAAGAGTAGAGGTCCTGTCTGTATATCGAAAGTATTCGGGACCTGACTCTGTCAGCCTGAAATTGCTGAACCGGAGATGTGGTATCCCAGTCAAAATGGGGATCATCAAGCGGATTGGCAATCATTTCATTTGTATGCCAGTCTTTATCAACCGGATTATTACAATTTATGGTTGTAACCAGCAATAGTGCTGCAGCGGCAGCCTTCGCCGCTTTCCCGGCAGCAGAGATACGCTTTTGCTGCTGAGTATTTGATGCAGCCGATTTAATCTCATCAATGAGATTTCTAAATTTGTCTTTTGCATCCTGATCATACTTTTCACGCCAAAGAAGCAAATCGTCGCCTAATTGCTTAACCTTGACACTGTTTGCATTGGGATTTTCGGTAACAAAATTGAGAATGGAACCAAGTAGCTTTGCGCTATTATGGTTTAGATCGCTTATAAGTGATCGGCTTGCAGTCTTAATACCAGGGGTAACCTTTTGTGGGTAAAAGTGTTTTAAAAGGTGGTAGTAGTAATCAAGTTGCATGCAAAGAAAGTTCAATCCATTCACATCAAAATTTCTTCCGGTAAAAACTTTACGAAAGATTTCGTACGCTCGCTGCATTCTTTCATCACTAATAGAATAGTTATACCCGAAGTAATCACCAAGTAACCTATTTTGTGCACGTAATTGTTTCTCCAGAGGGGTTCCACTATATACCTCAACTCTTCCAAAATTAACCGGATAGTGGGGATGAGTATTGAACAGAGAGATATTTTCGGCAAGATCGCCGGGAGTCATTTCAGGTTCAAAAATCAATAGGTTAAATGTCGTGTGAATATCATTATTCTCGAGTATTTCAAGAGCACGGTAGTTTCGTTCAAGAGTACAGTTCCTTCCAAGTGCTTTGAGTCCACCTACAGCATTGTTTTCGATTCCAAGAAAAACTCTGAAAAGCCCTAGTTTTTTAAGTGCTGTAACTACTGGTCTGCTGATGCTATCGGGTCGGGCTTTAACCTGTATGGCAATCTTGCCCATATTGTAACTATCTAAATACTTTCTCAGCGTACTGAACCGTTCTAAGTTGTCTTTTTCTGAGGGGAGAAAAAAGTTATCATCATGAAAATTAAATATTCTCACCCCGTGGTCATGATACAGAGATGCCATCTCTTCCCCAACAGCCCGGGCAGATCTTGCCCTGAACCGTTCTCCGCCATTCTCTTTATGCCATGCCGAGATTGAACAAAAATTACAGTGTGCATAGCACCCTCTGCTGCCAAGTATATTTGCAATTGGCAAGGTCAGGTAGGTTTGGAAAGGAGGTGTTCGGGTTGGTGGTTCAAGAGAATCCAGATCCGTAATGTTTGGGCAACCACTGGTACGACAGACAGAGCCCTCCTTGTTCCGATAACTGACATTTGAAACCTTTGAAACGTTTTCTAAATTAGATGCAAGCTCAAGAATAGGTATTTCTCCCTCGCCGTGTATGATTGTATCCAATGATATAAATGAATTTAACAGCTGTTGAGCGTGAAATGAGGCGAAATGCCCACCCGCGGTGATATGTCCATTGTAGCCGCAAAGACGTAATTTATTGCAAAGCTCCATATACTCCCGCGCTCTTGCAGTAAACACCATCGAAAGACCCACAAGCTCAGGCCAGAATAAAAGCACTTTATCTATAATACTACCGGTCTGATCAGCTGAATGAAAGTCAAATATGCGGCAGTGGTGATTTGCTTTGCTCAATGATGAGTGAATATATCTGAGAGCAAGATTTTCTTCCAGCTCAGGTCCAATAAGAGCTACTTTCATTCTTCCCTCTTTTCTGTATAATTTGAGATTCAGATACCAGCATGTATACTTACTATAATTACATTTTTGATAATTGCAATTGTAACTAAATTATTATTGAAATGATCGTATTCTGTTGTTCTCTCTGCTTACATAAGAACATGGTTCTGGTGTGGAAACCAGGTGTTTTGATGATTGGGTAAGAAGGTTAAAGATTTTTCTCTCGTCCCTGTAAGGGCTACCTCTATGAAAAGTTGGTGGATGTGGAATTCGGGAATCAGGATTTTTTGAGCTCCATCACACCGTCTTGCTGTTATCTCTTAAGACCTCATCCGTGCCGTTGGCCACCCTTCTGCCACAGGGAGAACGACACGCACTAACATAGTTTTTTTAACATATGTGTTACATTACCTATATAGGAAATAGATAACTGTTATATTTTTGGTGTTTGTGTAGACCAATAGAGATTGCGTATTTCACTTGTTTCAAGATTCGAAACGAGCTCCTAAGTATGTCGACCCTAACTGGTGCGAGCGTTTACTTGGCCCTAAAGACAACTTCACCCCGGCTGCATTTTTCCGCACATCTAAGACAAAGATAACATTCTCCACAACGATCAGCTGCAATAATGGCTGTTTCTGTTGGACACTGTTTTTCGCAAATTTTACACTTTGAACATCCTGAGCCGGTGCTGATTCTAAAAAAGCTATATCGTGACACACAAGATTTCATTAGCCCCAGGGGGCAAATCATCCTGCAAAAAGGACGGTAGAAAAAGATTGAAATTAAAACAACCACAGCGAACACATAGAAAAAAGGTTCTACAATCTGAAGTTGAAAAAATGGGGTTATGCCAAACCATTGAAGCAAAGCTATTCCCAATACTATGGCAGTGATTAAAAAAGCAGTAAACGCAAAGATTCCAATGACCACTAAAACTTTTTTTCGTATTGTAACCTTTTTTACAGGTGTCATGTATACCAGTTCCTGCACTGCTCCTATGGGACAGAGATAGCCGCAGAATATTCTGCCTACAACCAAAGATGATAATACAAGGAGCAGAAGAACAAAAGCCACAGCTATAGGAGGCATTCCCTCTGGAGTACTTCGAAGCAGAAGTTGTTGAAACTGAACTGGAAACATGGGGGTAAAAGCAACAAATCCCAAAACCGCCGAAAAAATCAGTACAGAAATGCGTGTTGTTTTATTCAGACGACCCTTTTTGAGTAATAGAAACAGACCTACAGTGCCAAAGAGCACATACAGTGGTCCGATCATCTTTGGAAAATGTTCGTGAAACAAAATGTTTTCTCCTTATCAAAGGATCAGTAACTGAATCGCGTTTTTATTATCGTTAGGGTTGAATTGTCCAAAGCGACGGTCCGCAAATCGCAGAAGCATCAGGCGACTGGGCTGCAGCCGGGACTACCCCGGCTGCACAAAGAAGTAGTATTATAAAAAGCACCAAATTTATTCTTCCCTCCCTTAATGATGGTTAAAGAAGTTTCGCTACGTTTTGGGGACGAGGCACTTTCACCACAAGCACCCTGAAATCACTGTCTGAGCGGTTATACCAGCAGTGCGGAATTTTCGCCGGACTATCGATAATGGTATCCCGTGTCACACTCTTTTCTTCATCACCAATTTCAACCAACCCTTCACCTTCAAGCACATAGAAGAACACATCCACTGGTGTGATATGCCGCTTTAACGATTCCCCGGGTTTTAGTGTGATATGCATTGTTTGCGCATGTTCTGTATCGTACAGTTTTCGTACGTCAACACCGTGAGGTGTGTCTACTCTTTTAGCATCTGCGACTCTTGTTGCTTTCATGATATTCTCCCTTCTTGGATTGTTTGACATTCATTCTTCGATGGAAATAACCTCAACCGGACAGCTCTGTACAGCACCCTGGCAATTTTCAAATGAATCTGCCCAATTTTTCCATAAGACCCCTCCAGGGTTTGTTATTACTAACTAACTTTGTTCCAAAAGAAAAACCGGTATCTTTCACCGGGTTATACTATTATTGCCCTTTATTCAAAAGTGTTTTCAGTGATTTTATAAACACTTTCCCCTCTTCGAGAAGATCAAAGGTATACCTGTGCAAATGCCACCGATTGACCATCAACCTGAGTGAGCCAAGTATAATAGTGACGAGGTGCTGTGGTTCAATATCATTGCGTATTTCAGAAGCCTTCTGACCTTCCCTTACGATGGTAGCAAGAGCATCCCCACTCTGTTGCATTATAGCAAGCACGGCAGAGGCAAGACGCCGGTCATTCTGAAAGATACCTTCACTGAACATCACGGCTGCAAGTGCGGGTTTGGCCGCAAAGGAGGTGAAATGGTACTTCATTATCAGTTCAATTTTCTCAATAGCCGAAATGTCACGTTTGAGCATCTGCTTCATAAAGATGCTTTTTTCACCGGCAAAGAGCCTTTGAAGTGCCTCAAGGATCTCCATTTTGCTTTTAAAGTGACGGTAAATTGCTGGCTCGCTGATCCCAATACGGTCAGCAAGGTGTTTCATAGTCAGCTCCTGAATACCACCTTCTGCTATCAGCTCAATTGCAGTATCGATAATCTGGAGTTGTCGGTTGGAATATTCAGCCATTATACAAATCCCCGGCAAGTTAGTTAATGTTCACTAACTAATATACCACTTTTTGCAGGTTATGTCAATAATGAACGTATAATTCTTAGGAAGGCTCCATCTTTGGCACCCATCTGAAAGTGCTTATCTCATTTCCGGGCTCACTTATTGAAAAGCCTGCTTCACTCTAAACAAAACCTTTAGCCGGCATGTAAGTTCAAAGGTGTTATTTTTTGCTCTCAAACCCTTCCAAATTACTTAACTTGGCAAACAGTGCATCCATTTCGAGACTATCTCTGTTTTCTTCCCACCAGCATTTGAATTCTTCTACTCTCTTTCTATTCTCTGTTTGATCGCTGGCTTCAAAGTCGTATTCAAATTCGGGATTTACCTTTTGAAGCCACTTAAGAGATTCTCCGCGGGCCCAGACATTGATAAATTCGTCCTGTAGCATTGATAACAACTTAAGAACAGATCTCTTTTTAAAGCTAATGATAAATTCACACGGAGGGGCTTCTATGGTGTCGTAAGCAAAAGAGACTTTGAAATTTCCAACTCGTAAAAAACTTCCCAGGTTTCTCTCATATAGAGACACACTTACTGTTCTGCTTTCCCCTTTCTTCAACTCAACAGATTCTGGCATCGGTCCAATGATTGCCCCACCGGGATCAGCAATCGATGGGGTAAGAAAAAATTCTGTTATGAATTTTCCATTAAGCCAGCACAATACAGTTACATTTTGTGAAACCAATGGATCTTCGATTGTAATAACTTCCTCTGAAGCATTTTTGAATTTACCGTTAATGTTAATGTCAAAACCCAATGGAATTACAGGGATATCTTCAGCATACCCTACAACAGAATTTTTTTCACCAAGAATAGTTGATATATTCAATTTATCTCCTCTCGTTTGTTCTGTTTCAGGTTTGGCAATAATACATCTAAAAAACAATAAGAAACAGAATAAGGACATTATACTTTGATTTTTTCTCATTATACTCATATCAATCCTCTAAGCTTTGAACAATCAATGGGGCTAAAGTAAGGGCTATCTCCCGTCGGTGTCATCAAACCTTCTGATGAGTGGTCACCTGTTCCGAACAAAGTTCTGGGAAATGCGCTCCTTGTGGCGTGTCCGATTTCATGACGACACACCGTTCTCAATCTTTTGGGAGTTCCATAATTCTTGAAGACAACAGTTGTTGACCCGAGGTTAAAACCCTGCCAGTTCTCCCATGTTGCCCGATTTGGGTCACCGTGGTTGGTCCGCCCCGAGCCGGGTGCAGCAAGATTAACATTTATTCCGGCAGGATAGAAACTGGTTTGACCATCGCTGCCCTGATTGGATAACTTAGGATGGTAGTATTGTACTGCCAGAAGAGAATTGCCCGTACCTACACCAGCAGAGGCAAACCACGCTTGAGCGCGAGTGATTGCATCGGTAGTGATCCTGTTAAACCACAACTGCGCTTTCGCGGTAATTGCATTTGTTGCAGCTTCCTTTTTTGCAATCAAAGCAGCATCTGTGCCGGTGTAGGCATAATCGTTGAGCTCTTCATCGGTGGGTTTCTGTTGATTCGGTGATGTTTCAAGCTTTTCGGGTGAGAAATCATCAGGCCACTTTGCCATTTTACTCGGACTCGAGGCATCGTAAAGCCCAATATATTTTACCGTTAATGAAGATTTGAGAACCTGAACAGCCCTCCGTTCATAAAGTACATAAGCGCCATCTGCACCTGTGATTTCAAACGCAGGTGCAATCTCGCTGTGCACCGTTGCTGAATCGATGTAAGTCTCCCCACTCATAGAATAAACATTATGAAATTCTATTTTCCTCCAGGTCTCGACCTCCAACCTCAAAGGGTAATGCTCCCCATCACTTCCCACCTCCACGGTAAAGCGATCTCCGCCTGCGACTCCGCACACAAGCACAATTGACGATTCCCGGTCAACAAACTTAGTGAAACATTTTACTTCACCTCCGTTAAATTCCCTCATTTCGGCATGCTTCCAGTAAGGCTTAATTCCGGTTATGGAATCTGTGCGGGCACTGTTATCTTTTTGGGTTTATCATCTTCCGTTTCTTCCGGTTGCACTCTGCCAGTTTCTCTATTCAGAGGTTTTGGCGCAACACTCCAGTCAAGATCTGAGTGGTTCATTATAGTAAGCTCCTTGATGTGTGTGTGATGGAATCGTCTGAACCTAATACAATATATAACAGTTGGTGTTGTGGGTCAATGGGAGGGGAGAGGTGATGATAATCTTTTCTATCCCGTAGAACACGATATACATTTGGTTGCGAGTTGAGTCAGTTCACGAGCGGTCTTCTCTGAACCTATTCCCTTATCCAGTCGGTAATACAAAAATCTGACGTATCATTCGCATTGTAACTCTCCTTTGTGACATCAACCTCTCTGAAAAGAATCGTAAATACAGGAAAATTGAAAGGTAAATTACGGAGAGAGAAAACCGGTCAAATAAGTTGAGATTGGGTGGTCAAATTGTGTGAGATCGGCCACCTCTCCTTTAAAGACGGAAAAGTTACTTTCACCTATACAGATTACAAGAACGACTGTAAGCGCAAGGTAATGACACTCTGTGCAGTGGAATTTATCAGACGGTTTCTGTAGCATATTTTACCCAGTGGCTTTATGCGGATAGGACATTTTGGTCTCTTTGCGAATCGTGATCGCACCGAGCATAAAAACCTATGCAAGAAACTACTAGGTGAGTATACGCTGGTTGCAAAAGAAACGCCCTCCTGCTGGTGGGAGCAGATACTGGAAAGAACGGGGAAACCTCCACTGATATGTTAAAAATGCAATGCCGGGATATTACAACTGGTCTTTATAATGCCTCCGGGCAGGAGGTCTGTAATGGTAACATAGGAGTGAAATGTGCGATAGTTAGTATGTAATGTTGTTGATATTGTTGTGCATCTATGAATGCCTGTAGGCTTGCTATACCAAAATTGAGTGTTTTATTGTTTTATAGGAGAGATGTGTTGATGGAAATCGGCGTATACAGTATCTTATTTAAGATAAAGTTGTTTGTCTCACGACTGAAACCCCCGGGATCTCAAAAGAAGGTCTGAATACTTTTTCCTATAAATAATATAACAGATAGTGCCTGGCCTGAGCTCTTCGTTCAACAGGTTTTTTCTGCATCTTGAATGCAGAAAAAACACTTGATGTTGTGCGCTGCCCGCAGCATTGGATCTCAATTCTTAGCATGCAAATTAGTGTATTAATATAGGTAAAGACCCTAAAATTGTAAATTTTTTGCTCAAAACTCTTGTAATTAACGATAAAGTAACTGTTTATGCCTCTTTTCGGTGACGAATTTTACCGTCCTAGAAATTAACCTCTTATTTCCCTTCCCCTTCCGTGTGTTCAGTGCCTTCCGTGGTTAAAAATCCTAAGAATATCAACTACGGAATACAAGGAAGGCACGAAAAAAGAAAAAACAAAATCAGTGGTCTGATGTCTGCAATGAGCCAACATCCGAATACTAGGATTATCCCGTTAGGAAATCTTTCAAGCACATTTTAATACCATGATTTTACACCGCTTATAGCTTACTCTGTTTATTGCAGACCGTACGATACGTTCTTGGGTGAAACTAATATACCCCGCCGAAAAGATCGAACGTTTGAGTCTTAATCTCACTCTTAAGCACTGCAATCACCCCATACGATAGCCCGGGGTACGCCAGTCTTCCGACGCAGCCCCGGAACAGAGGTCAAACAGTGTTAAACAGAGGTCAAACAGTGTTAAACAGAGGTCAAACAGTGTTAAACAGAGGTCAAACAGTGTTAAACAGAGGTCAAACAGTGTGGAACACAGGCCAAACAGTGTGGAACATGGGTTAAACAGTGTGGAACATGGGTTAAACAGTGAGGAACATGGGTTAAACAGTGAGGAACATGGGT